>JBJTNX010000134.1:0-4740 GCA_046074325.1 Sphingomonadales bacterium | reverse complement strand
GTCGCGTGTGACGAAGGGCATGAATCAGTGCAATTCCGTCCATTCCGCCTAAAGGATGATTTAAAGCTAAGATGACCCCGCCGGTGGTTGGTACTTGCGCTATGCCTTGTATTTCAATTTCGATCTGAAAATAGTCGATTATGGCCTGGCAAAATTCGTGGTCTTTAAGGTGGCCTTTGTCGGCTAAAAATGCATTCATTTCATCTTGATGCAATTTCTTTTTTAGATAATTGAGAACAAAGCGAGGCAACCATTTGAGTAAGCGCGGATTTTTACTTTTGATCAGGGCCTCAATATCAATTTTAGTTTGCGCAGACATCGGGTAAATTTAATATGAAAAATCGAAAGATAGCGAAAGGCCGTCGTAGGCCAATTTGACGTTGTCTGGTAGTTTGTCGTTGACTACATCATGTAGGCCAAAGAGATGAGATATATGGGTAAGGTAGGTTTGTTTAGGTTTGATTTCATCGATGAGGGCAAGTGCTTCTTCGAGATTAAAATGAGATAAATGGGTGTATTCGTGCAGGACATTTACAATAAAGATGTCGAGTCCGAATAGTTTTGCTTTTTGCGCTTCAGAGATTGTTTTGGCATCGGTGATATAGGCCAATTTGCCCATTCGAAAACCAAAAACTTGCATTTGGTGGTGCCAGACCTCAATTGTTTCAATTTGATGGTTTTTTAATTCAAAACGTCCTTTTTGAAGGTGTTCAATTTGAAAACGAGGCACACCCGGATAAGGGTGCGCTTCAAAAGCATAGTAAAATTCTCTGCGCAATGCGGTTTCTACTTTTGGGCTGCAGTAAATCGGAAAATCCTTTTGTGTTTGGTAATTGAACGCCCTGACGTCGTCAAGACCTGCTATGTGGTCTTTGTGTTCGTGTGTGAGTAGAATAGCATCGAGGTGTTGGACTTGCTCTCGGAGCATTTGTTGCCGAAAATCGGGGCCGGCGTCTATGGCAAAGGTTAGGTCTGGTAACTGAATCAATACGCTGGCCCTGAGTCTTTTATCTTTGAGGTTGGTCGATAGGCAAGTTGGGCAATTGCAAGCAATGACTGGAACACCTTGAGAGGTTCCGGAACCAAGAAATATGAGTTTTCCTTGTGTTGTCATGTGCGCAAAATTGGATTGAGGTCGATGCGTTTTTGACCAGTCGGTTTGCGCATAAATTGATGGACAATTGTTTTGTTGTCTCGGTTTTCTTTTTCCAGTTGGATATAACGGGCCCAATGCAGCGGTTCTTTGCCGTGAAAATGAAAGGGGGCATAGCCGTAGCCGCGGTAGATCCCGTTTTCAATCCAAACCAAGCTTTTTTCACCTTTGTTTCGACCTTTATCGATCAAGAAAAAGGTATCACCGTTGAATTGTAATTCGTCGATGTAGGCTTGCACTCGTTGGTTGTAGACTGCAGGGTCTTCTTCTTGGACACAGGCGCCATTACACTGATGAATAGTGTACTGAAAACAAGCGCTTTGGGTGGGGTAGAGGTAGCAAAGTTTTTGGCAGAGTTGGCGTTTTTCAACGATGTGTTCCAGGTATCCGATGGCATCTTTTCGCGAGCTAAATTGGAGTAAAGGTTCTGCTGTTTTCTTTGCAGTGCTTTCTATCTTGAGTCGAATATAGCCATCGATATCAAGTTGGTCATATAAGCCAAATGGAAACAAGCTTTTGCGCAATTTACGGTTGTATATGGGCTTGTGCTCTTTGATAAGCGTCGATTCCAAGAGCATTGCGATTAATTCAGAACCTGTTAGTTCGTACTCGACCCGACAAATATCTTGTATCATTTGTTGCCCCTTGGCCGTTTTGGTATTGCGCAGGTGCTGTTCAATGCGTTTTTTGATGTGAATGCTTTTGCCGATATAAATCAGTTGGTTGAATTCGTTGTATAGTTTGTAGACGCCTGTCTTGTTGGGTAATTCTTCAATACTCTCTAGGCTCAAATTCGGATGTACTTGTTTGGGATTGAGTACATCTTGAATGAATGTTTTGAGTTGGTTTTTATCTGTATTGTACAAAATTGAAAAGAGTGCGGCAGTGGCTTTGGCGTCGCCGTCGGCTCTGTGGCGTGCAGCATTTGGAATACCTAAATCTGTACAAATTTTTCCTAAAGAATAAGAAGCATGGCCGGGTAATACAATTCGAGAAGCCCTAACCGTGCAGAGTTGAGGCATTCTGAATTCGTAACCCAATCGTTTGAATTCGCTTCGGAACATGCCGTAATCAAAAGCAACATTGTGCGCAACAAAGATGCAACCCTCGCAGAATTCAATGACTTGTTTGGCAAGTTCATAAAATTTGGGGGCAGAAGCCACCATTTGATCTGTGATACCGGTGAGTCTGACGATAAAATCAGGAATGGCTTGCTCAGGGTTGACTAAACTATGAAAATGACCGATGACTTGTTGGCCGTCGTGTTTGTACATAGCGAGCTCCGTTATTTTGGAGTCTTTGGTGTGGCCACCTGTGGTTTCGACGTCGACTATGACAAAGTTCATGCCTACGAAGTTAGAAAAAAGAGCGGGTCTGAGATTTTGTAGCCAGTCAATTTTTTGTTTTCTTTGGAAAAATTTAAATCATGAAGTTCTTCTATCTTTTTGGTGCTACATTGCTTTCGACATTCCTAAATGCGCAAAGTAACTTAAGTGTTTTCAATAACAGTGGTCAACCCTTTTATGTGGTTCTAAACGGAATCCGTCAAAATTCCAAGCCAGAAACCAACGTACAGGTCAGTCAGATCAAAAATGGCAGCTATGCTGTAAAAGTGATTTTCGCCGACGGCAAGACACCAGACATCGATAAAAACTTCATGATCGATGCTCCTTATGATATCACCACGCGCATCGTTTTTAAAAAAGGCAAAGGCAAGTTGCAGCTAATGGGCATGGAACCTACCCATGGCGTGATCCAAGAAGCGGTGGTTTATCGCCCAAATGATGCAGCCAATTATTCAGATGCCGTTGTAAACATGAACGTCAATGTTTCTGAAACCACTCCTGCATCAGTTCAAACCTCGAATTCTACAAATTCTAACACAACCACCACCACGACCACCACGACCACGAATGGAACAATTCCCGACGAAAATGTCAATTTGAATATGAACCTTTCGGTAGGAGGGGTGAATCTCAACTTAAATGCAAATGCTAATGGATCTGGATTGGGTACAAGCGCAACGGTTACCGAAACGACAACTTCAACAATTTCAACAAGTTCGACGACAACAACTTCCTCAAATTCTGTTTCTACTAATACCGGCATGAATCAGACAACTAACAATATGTCAAATCAAGTGAATGCCAATATTCAAATGAATGGGAATTCACAACTCCAACCAGTTGATCATTCTTCGCGGGTGAATTGTACCAAAACCATGAATCGCTTAGAGGCGTTTAAGACTGAATTACAAGACCAATCTTTTGAGGAGGATCGTTTGGAGGCACTCAAATTGGCCATGAAAACGACTTGCCTAACGACTGCACAAGCCGAGCAATTACTAGACTTATTTACTTTTGATGAAAACCGTTTGGAAGTTGCCAAATATTTAGCAGATCGTTTAACGGACCGCGATAACGCCGGAGCCTTGGCTAAAAAATTGACCTTTGATAGCAATAAAATGGAATACCGCCGCTATATCAGTGAATAACGACGGTATTTTTCCAATTTTGTTGATTTAAGGGGCTTATAGCACCACTATCTTATCTTTTGAATGACGCACTTTGAAGTCGTACTCAAAAGACTGATTTTCTTTGGGTTTTAATTTGAATTTCCACTCGATGAGTCCTGTTTTGTCATCGATGGTGCCCTTACCTAGGTTGGTTTTCTCTATAATGATATCTGGATTGGTGGTCAGTGGAATTTGATCTTGGATAGTGAGGTCAATTTCCGAAGATTTCAAGTTGCGCACTTCTATGCTGTATGCAAAGCTGCGCTCTTTTTTGTCCTGAACAATACGCTCCTTACACTGATTTTTGAGCAACGTACGCTTCACCACAATATTGGGGTCTTTGCCGAGTGAAAGATTGAGCGTATCATCGAGATTGGTGGGATCAATATAGGTTTCGCCAATGTAAGTTCCGTCAAAGAAAATATTGGCTTTGGCAGGCACCAATTGGAGTTCGTCTAATTTGGTCATTTGGGCAACTAGATAGACGCCAGGGTCTAGCTTCGGAACAGCGTAATAACGGAAACTCGTATTGAGGTCCACTTGCTTGACCAACACCATGTGGTTTTGGTTATCCGAAGCAATATTGTAATTGAGGTCGATTTTGAATTCTGCGGCAATCAGTTGCTGCACCACCGTCGTGAATTCGCTTGCATCAAGTGCATCATCCTCTACCACACCCGTGGTGGTGGAATACATAAAACCCATGTTCATGGCTTGCTGGTTGACTGACGGCGCAAGGTTGTATGCATCTGAGCGGAATTTCCCTTTTTCCTCGAGTGCTTTGCGGTATTCTTGATAATCGATATACCATGGGCTGAGCTCGGGCTTGGTTTTGTTGGCATATGGGTTGTTAGTGGAGATGCTCAGTTTGACGTCGTTCCAATCCAGGCCTGTTTGCTGACGCACTTGTGCTTTGTAAGTAAGGCTGATTTTACCAGAACTGGCTTCGCTGCGAATGTCGTAAAGAGGCGTCCAACCGGCATTTGAAGCTAAATAGCTGAGGTCTATACGACCGCTCGCGGCTTCTTTGGCCATAAGGGTAATAACAATGCGCGGAATGCCTTTGATTTCT
>JBJTNX010000133.1:0-12900 GCA_046074325.1 Sphingomonadales bacterium | reverse complement strand
GGAAGGCCAAAGTGTAGCAGAGATTTTTCGAGACAAAGGTGAAGCACATTTTAGAAAACTAGAAAAGGCTCTAGTAGATGAATTACCCTCAGAAAATGCGGTGATTGCTTGTGGCGGAGGGCTTCCTTGTTACAATAATCTTCTAGAGAATATCAAACAAAATGGAGTTGTTGTTTATTTGAAAGGGAATCCGGATCAACTTTATAAAAGAATCAGTACCCATACCAATAGGCCCTTGCTTTCGGATATAAATGGTTTTAGATTGCTCCTAAAAGACCGTGAGGCTTGGTATGAGAACGCAGATGTAGTGGTAAGTGCAGAGGCGTCTTTAAATGACGTATTAGTAAATATCCTTCTTGAAACCAACAGCAAAATTAAAGAAGAGCGGTGAAATGTACTCGGTTTCGAGTGCGGTCGGGTTGTTGCCATTTGCTAGCAGGAGATAATTGAGCGTGGCATCTGCGTAAATAGTCCCAATAGCCGGGATGGTGTATTTAACACCTCCTTGTAAATAGCCACCAAGCGCAAAAAGTTTACCTTCTGTGGCATCTGTTGGGTCAATCTGGTAGTTTTGTTCCCATTCGTATTGCCCACTTACGTCAGTGCGCTCGTAAGCTTTACGCACGGTGCCAAAAGACAACACAATTCCAGAGCCGCCATATCCTGAAAATCCGTTATCGTAGTCATTGCCGATGTAATAACGATTACCTCCCTCGAAAGAAACATAACTGGTTTTGTAGCGGCTATTGACCGCGAGAATATACGGATTGGTATTCTGATTGAGCGCCGTAACATACCCCGTAAGTGTGTCGTAATTTGCTTTGGGAAACAAGTACGATACCCTTCCATATAAAGTAACATCGCCGCTTCTCGGAATCTCGATATGTGCATGCATGCCAGGCATCAGTAAATTCTGGTTTTGAATGCTTTGCGAATTAAAAAATTTAGTCGCACTTAGGCCGCCGCCAAAGCTAAATTGGCCAAGAGCGCTGGTCTGAATCAAGACGGCAAGAGTAAAAAGGCTAAAGTATTTCATGGTCAGGGAGCTAGCAAGAATCGTTCCAACAAAAATAGGGCCTTTTTATTGTATTTTTTTTGTAATTGTGTGTGTTTTTCATCTAAATTTGTTTTCAACATGAAGCGTGCCCAATATTTCTTTTCTTTTGCATTAGCGACCATCTCGTTTATTGCCGCACGTTCCATCCAAAAAGAAGGCATTCAAAATTATTTTGAACAAGTAGCAGATCAATTTCAAGAAGAGCTTGGCTTTATTGATTTTGAGCACCCGGCTCAGGTTTCCTATTTGCCAATGGGCCTGCAACCCTTAACGGCGCTCGCCAATATAGACTCCTTACAAACGATTGCAATTGGCCAAGACTCCCTGCAGTTGTTTTCTTTTGACCCTGCGCTCAACGCGTGCTCACCGCTTTTGTCTTTTCCTGAAGCGCAAAAGATTTCGCAAATTGCAGCCTTTGACTCTACAATTGTCTTGCTCGATCAAACACAGCAGCTTCATTTTTTAGAGGTGCCTTACCAACTCACAACCGATCAAACTTATGCGCTTTCCAATGAAGATAACACCAATCACCTCATTTGTTATCATCCGCTACTCAAGCGCTTGCTTATTTTAAACAGTACCATGCTCGAAAACGGCATGCGTCGTTTTGTTTGTCAGACCTTCAATACAAATAAACGTCAATTAAGCCAGGTTCCGCTTTTTTCCTTCGAAAGTGATGAGTTGCTTTTTGAGCCTATTTCTATGGCCATTCATCCGCAATCTAATGCCTGTTATTTGTTATCTGCAACCGGAGAGGTCGTTGTGCTTAATCAGGATGGCGCCATACTCAATCGGCAGCAATTGCCAAAAACGGTGAGTCAACCAAAGCTGATTAGCTTTGCTCCCAACGGGGATTTACTAGCCACAGACGCCAATAACTTGCATCCGGTAGTCGTGCGCCTAGCTTGGCAAAAAATGCCTTCTGAGCAAGGGACCTTCGTTCATTAGTCCGTCAATCACTGACAAATTGGGTACAAAATCAGTATGTTCGTTAAATACTTGCGTATATGGGCGTGTTGGTTGCAACGCTCTGCCTAACCAAGCTTTCTTATCTGTTGTGATCAGTCCAGTATATGCCTCGCTCCAATTGATTTGAAGCGCTAGGCCAAGTGCAGCATCAAGCCATTTAAGTATGGCTTCGTTAAAAGTTGCCAAATACTGTGGCTTAAGTAAAAAGAGTTGTTGTAAATCGTAATAATAATACTCAAAGTGCGGCGCATTTGCGTAGGCACTTGCAATTGCCTTCAAGTGCTCGGCTTGCCAATTTTTAGTGTAATCAATCTCAGTGAGGGCGACGGGTTGCTTTCCGTTGTGAATTACTGGAATATTGAGCTGTAAAACGCCGTTTGCGCTTCGTATTTCACAGCGTGAACGGATGCTTTGTTTGATGAAATTTTCATGGTAGTCTAGCGTGCATTTATGGGTTTTTAACAGGCTATTGACATAAGCTAAAGAGGGAAAATAGGCACTTGGAAGTACAAGCATCTTAGTCGACAATTCGGAAAATGCGATCAAAGCGAATACCCATAAAGCTATCCACAAACGGTGATTTCGAGAACCAAACAAAGGAAGCGCGTCCAACGATATGATCTTCTGGAACAAAGCCCCAAACACGTGAGTCTGCGGAGTGATAGCGGTTGTCTCCCATCATCCAGTAATAATTCATGGCAAAACGATAGCTTGATGTGCGTTTGCCATCAATATAGATGTCTTTGCCTTTGATTGCTAATTGATGACCTTCGTAAGCGGTAATGATGCGCTTGTACCAAGCAATATTCTTCGTGTTGATGGCAATGCGTTGCCCTTTCTTAGGTATACGGAAAGACTGAAAATCGGTCATGGTATTGGCAATATCCAAATCTTTAGGAAAACGGTCTAAATTTTGAATTCTTTGCAAAGCCGTCATTGGCACACCTTTATTTCCATTGACCAAATAGGGTTCGCGTATTTTTTCAAGTTTTATGCTGAAATCTGCTTCGATTTTTTGTTTTTCCTTACGTGTGAGATTTAATACATAATAGGCAGGGTCAGAAAAAGCATCGAAATCGGTGCGTGCGCCGTCGGAGGAGTTTTCTAAGCCGTAGCGCGAAAGCATTTCGTCTACAGACGGGAACGTAACTTTGGTTTTGAGTATGCGATACATGAGTGCTTGACCCGGCGCTACATAGGCTTTTTTGCCGTTCACGTAGAGCGTTGCATTGATGATTTCGATACGGTCACCCGGTTTACCAACACAGCGCTTGATGTAGTTTTCTCTTTTGTCTACCGGACGGTAAATGAGCCCGCCGTGGGTCATGCCGTTGGCGTATTCAGCTGAATTAAGCGGAAAATACCCTGCCGCGAAATGTTCTCTTGCACGCTTTTTCCAAGATTCAAAACCGCTCAGGTATTCTTCGAGTAGCTTGTTTTGTCCAATCGAGTCAAGGGTGCGGAAATCTGTTCCGGGTTTGCTGTTTAAAAATTGGCTAAAGGCTTCTTGGTTAATGAGACCATGAAAGTCATGGCCCATTAATCCGCTTGGCGTTCGGGGGTCTAAAATTGCGGTATCACCAGACGGGAAATTAAACACAACGATATCGTTTCGCTCAATTTTACTCCAACCGGGTAAACGGGTGTAAGTACCTTTTTCCCAATCGAGGTAAGACTTGATATTGACAATGGGCACAATATTGTGTACCAAAGGGTAAGAAAGCGGTGTAATCGGAACTTTTGGACCATAAGCCAACTTATTGACAAAAAGGAAGTCACCAACAAGCATGGTTTTTTCCATAGAGCCCGTCGGGATTTGAAAAGGTTCGAAAGAGTAAGTTCTGATGACAGCCGCGGCTACTAATGCCCACACAAAAGAATCGCCATATTCTTTAACCCGTGGTTTGGTACCAGGCTTGTCTCTGGATACTTTATCCAAAATAATGGCAATGGCGTGACCCAAAACTGGTAAGGCCATAAATAAGACGATATGGTCTCCCCATTTGCGTTGCTCTAATTCTTTTGAATTGGCCCAATTCGTTGCTGGCCCGTAGTTGAGGTTTGGTTGTTTGGCAATCTTGGCGAATAATAAAAACGGAAAGAAAAGACCTTGCAGTGTGTCGGTAAAACTATAGAAGCCAAATCGGCGCAAAACACTGACGTTGATTGTCATCCACATGACGATATGAACACCGGGAAAAATCAAAAGTAAGGCCCACCAAGGTTTGTTGAGGACTTCTTTGTACAGAATGAAATAGTTGTAGCCGGGTATAAGTCCTTCCCAAGCTTTGCGCCCTAACTTAGGAAACAATTTATGCCATTGTGCAAGGTAGGGGTGTGCGAGGATAAATAAGTAAAAATATAAAAAACTCATAAAGAAGATTTTAAAACGTCAGACATCGTGAAGATGCCTTTGCGTTGGTAAAGGAATTCGGCAGCAAGAACCGCGCCAAGCGCAAAGCCTTTGCGGTTGTGCGCAATATGTTCAATGCGCAGGGTATCTATCTCGGACTCATAATTGATCTGGTGGGTGCCAGGTACATCCGGAATGCGGTGTGCAAGGACATGAATTTGGTCAGCACCATTGGCATTTAAAGACCAGCTATTGTAGTGCGGGTTAATTTGAAGGATGTCCTCTAGGAGGCTAACAGCAGTGCCGCTGGGTGCATCCAATTTTTGGACATGATGTGTTTCTTCAAGTTTGATTTGATACGCAGTTTGCCCTTGCATCAAGTGAGCCAGTTGACGGTTGAGTTCAAAAAATAAATTGACGCCTACGCTAAAATTACTCGCATAGAGCAGCGCACTATTGTGTTGAGCGATAAGCGCTTTGGCTTCGTTGAGGTGTTGGTTCCAAGCTGTAGTACCTACAACAATTGGAACCTGTTTTTGGGCACAAAAGGCAATGTGCTTGAGGGCAAGCTCTGGACGTGTAAATTCGATGCAAATATCTATTTCAGACCAATTTACGGATGCGAGGTCGGTTTGAGAATTGATTTTCGCCGAAATGCAATGACCTTTCTCAAGTGCAATTGTTTCAATGGCCTTACCCATTTTACCGTAACCGAGAAGTGCAATATTCATGGTCTAAAGATAAGATTTCTCAGTGAAACGAGAGTTGTAGTTTCAAGCCAAAAGTTTGATTCGGAAAAAGGACGGGGTCCAGCGACAAACTGAGGTCCGGGCTTGTTTCAAATTGTACAAAATGTGCTTCAGCACCTGCCTCAGCTACTTGAAAGAGGTATACGGCAGCCATGCCAAGGATAGAAAGGTCTCGCCAATCTAAATATTGACGGTAGAGCTGAAGAACAGCGTAGTTGTCGTAGGCAGCCCATTTGGGGTTCAAGACGCCACCCTCCAATCTGTTGGTGTATTCTTTTTTCAAACTAAGTTGCATTTGTTGATTGGTCACTAAGAAATAGCCAGTGGCCCCAAGGCCTGCATAAATAAGCGGAACTTTCCAAATGGCATGGTTGTGAAGGGGAGAGGCGATGCTGTTTCTAACTTGACCGGCTCCTGGGACTATAGCAGAATACAGCATGCTTTTTTGGTGAAAAGCAAGTACAATGCTGTCTTTTGGTGGGATGCTATCTTGTGCATAAAAGGATGGACACAAAATCAATATGCAAAGCAAAAGCCTCATTCTGATTTTTTGAGCATTTCGATAAGGCGCTGCAATTCAGCTTCGTGGGAGAAATGCACAATCAGTTTGCCTTTACCTTCTGGGGTTTTGTCTATGCTTACTTTGGTGCCTAATTGACTACTGAGATAAGAGACGTAGAGTTTTTCAGTGGTGTTGAGCGGTGTTTTTGACTTAGCACCTGACGTGCCTGGACTTGTTTGTGTTCCAGTGTGCGGTTTGGCTAGGGCTTCAACATCTCTTACAGACAGTTGATCTGCTAAAATTCGCTGCAATGCGGTTAATTGCTCTTTTTCTGAACTAAGAGCCAGGAGTGCACGCGCATGGCCCATTGAGATTTGTTTGTCTCTTACTGCTGCCTGGATGGCATCTGGCAGTTTAAGAAGGCGCAGGTGATTGGCGATGTGTGAGCGCGATTTGGCTACCTTTTCCGAGAGTTGCTCTTGGGTAAGTTGACATTCGTCAAGTAGGCGCTGGTAGGAAAGTGCCACTTCTATGGCATTTAGGTCTTCGCGTTGGATGTTTTCGACCAAAGCCATTTCTAGCATGGTTTGATCGTTGGCAATGCGCACATATGCGGGTACCTCGGTGAGGCCAGCCAATTGTGCGGCACGAAAACGGCGTTCACCTGAGATAAGCTGGTAGCGGTCGCGGCCCATTTTACGTACGGTGAGTGGCTGAATGATGCCGTGGGCTTCTATAGATGCCTTGAGCTCTTCGAGGGCGTTGATTTCGAAATGCGTCCTGGGGTTGAACGGATTGGCTTCAATTAACGAAATGGCAATAAGCGCAACGGCTCCGGCCGGAACGGCACTCGCGCCGGTGATATCGGTATCGCTGTTTTGAAGCAGTGCGCTGAGCCCACGGCCCAGAGCAGGTTGTTTTTTGGCGTTAGAGCTCATGATTGATATCGATGATTTTGTCGTCGTTTCCTATTTTGGTGAGGTCGTTTTTTTGAAGTAGTTCTCTGGCAAAGTTGAGGTAATTGACAGCGCCCTTAGAAGAAGCGTCGTGCATAATGACTGTCTGGCCGTGACTCGAGGCCTCGCTGAGGGTGGTGTTTCGGTGAATAACGGTATCAAAAACCAATTCTTGAAAATGTGTTTTGACTTCGTCGACAACTTGGTTGGCTAAACGCAAACGGGTGTCGTACATGGTCAAGACCATACCTTCGATTTCTAGTGCCGGATTGAGTCTTCCTTGAACAATTTTGATGGTGTTCAGCAATTTACTGAGCCCCTCGAGTGCAAAATATTCACATTGGACAGGGATCATGACGGCATCGGCGGCAACCAACGCATTGACCGTAATAAGCCCAAGTGAAGGTGAACAATCGATCAGAATGAAGTCGTAGTCGTCTTTGATTTGTTCGAGTGCTTTGCGCAAGAGGTACTCGCGGTTGGGCATGTTGATCATTTCGAGCTCTGCGCCAACGAGGTCAACGTGGGAGGGAAGTATAAATAGGTTGGGATTGCTCGTCGGAAGAATAGCCTCAGTTGCTGGGCGATCATTCACCAAACAATCGTAGATGTTTTTTACCAATTTTGGATCAAAACCAGTGCCTGAAGTAGCGTTGGCCTGTGGATCGGCGTCAATGATCAGCGTCTTGTATTCCAGCACGCCCAAGCAACCCCCGAGATTAATGGTTGTTGTTGTTTTTCCGACCCCACCTTTTTGATTGGCTATGGCAATAATCTTACCCATAAATATGCTATTGAAGAGCTAAAGTTACGAGTTGTTGCGCATACTTCTGAGCCTCCCTTTTCGGAACTTATCAACCATCTACGGGCAATTGCTGTCAATATCCTTCATTCACAGTAATTTAAGTAATTATAGCAGCCACATTATTTTCCTTAATTTTGTACCTATGCATACCAGAAAGTATTTCTCAATAGGTGCTGACACACACAACGATTTACAACTTGCTGCGCCAGACATCAAGCCTTTTCATCTACTTTTACACCGAGATGAAGCGGGTCAAGTCCTTGTCAGTACGCGCGCTCCAGGTGCTTTATTTAGCATCAACGACGAAGAATGCAAAGCGTTATACAGTTTAGGTCCTCAAGATAGATTGGCAATAGCGAGCCAAGTCATCGACTGGAAGTCAATTTTCGAAATCAGCCAAGAAGACATAAAGGTGGTCGAACAAATGCAAACCAAAGCCATAGAAACAGATAAAAGGCTGCAAATTCAGTTGATACTCATCTACACTGCAATTGCTGCGTTGCTGATCTTAATGGCATTTTACATTTAATGCTCAAAAAAAATACAAGACCTATTTACGGAATCAGAAATAATTTGTAATATTGCACCCCCGTTCAGTTGAATCGGGCTAAAATATCAGAGATGAACGTCATTAAACAAATTGAGCAAGAGCTTATCGCCAAAAATGAATTACCTGCTTTCGGAGCCGGTGACACCATTATTGTTTCATACCGTATTGTAGAGGGTAGCAAAGAGCGTATCCAGCAATTCCAAGGTGTTGTATTGCAACGTCGTGGTGCTGGCGCAACAGAAACTTTCACCATCCGCAAAATGTCAGGTAATATCGGTGTTGAGCGTATTTTGCCTGTCAATTCTCCGTTCATCGAAAGCATCACTATCGTTAAACGCGGTGCTGTTCGTAGAGCTCGTATTTTCTACTTCCGTGAGCGCACAGGAAAATCTGCACGTATCCGCGAGAAAAAGAACTTTGCAAAATAAGACATTCCACATACAAAAAAAAGGAGCTTCGGCTCCTTTTTTTTTATTCAATAGTTCGTTTTTTTTATTCAATAGCTAGAATTTCGAACTCTGTCCTCCTGTTTAAGGCACGGTTGGCTGCTGAATCATTCGGAACTCTAGGCTGCTGCTCACCGAATCCTTTGTATTGCATGCGTTCTGGCTCAACCCCTAAATTTTCCAGGTATTTCGCTACCGCTTGTGCTCTCGCTTCTGAAAGCGTTAAATTGCGTTGGGCATCTCCGACGTCGTCGGTGTGGCCATTGATTTGAATACGAAGTTGCGGTTGTGTTTGCAAATAACGTGCAAATCCTTTCAATAAGAATTGGGCATCTGTACTTAAGAGGGCGGCGTCGGTTTCAAAAACAATAGCCTCTATGGCATATGCGGCACCTTTTTGCAAGGTATCTATTTGCAATGGTGTTGTTTCTATTTTTGAGGTCGGACTTTTGAGTTGCGCAGTATCGAGTAGTTGCGCTTGAAAGCTATAACCAGCCTTGCTTGCCTCAATACTCACTTTTTGATCCACTCTTACGGCAAGCGCATAACTACCGTCTTCATTGCTTTGAATGGTCTGATCGCGCTCAGGAGCAGCTTCATAACGAACGGTGATATCGGCTTGTACCGCACTGCCGTTTGCATCTTGAAGTTTGCCAGTCAAGATACGCGTCTCTTTAGGTCTGGCTGCCTCGTAAAGTTCAAAACTAAAAATATCCCAATTCTCTCCTTGTGCACTAGAAAAAAAGGCTTTTTTACCATCTGTTGATACAAAAATGCCCAATTCATCAGCTTCCGTATTAATTGGAAAACCGATGTTTTGAATCGGCCCCCAACCGTCCGCTTCTTTGCGCATCATGAAAATATCGAGTCCGCCCATTCCTGGGCGCAAGCGACTGCTTTCTGATACAAAATAAAAGGTTTCGCCATCTTGATGAAAAAATGGACTTTTGTCTTTGCCAACTGTATTGACAAGCGCAAAAGGTTTGGCGGGCCCCCAAGTCCCGTCGGGTTGTCTTTCACTGAAGTAGATATCGTTGTCTTGGCTACCTTTACGCAAGCTTGTAAAATAGAGCAGTTTACCGTCTGCAGAAAGTGAAGGTTGGGCTTCCCAACCATCTTTGGTGTTGATGTTTGGCCCTAGATTGACTAAAGGCCCCCACAATGGCTCGCCATTTTTATCGGATTTGCCGCTCAGTCTACTGCTGTAAAGGTCGCAATTGAGGTAATCCTGATTATAGACGCGCTCGGCTTTACAGGCACACAAAATGATTTCGCGGTTATCGGCAGAAAGACTCGCTGAACCGTAATTGTAAAAACGCCCGTCGTTAAACGGTGCGGGTAGGGGTTTGCCGCTAGTGTATTGGAGGTTTTGTTGGTGGTTGGCTACCGTAAATTCTTCTTGAACATAACCTGAGATATCGCCCAAATTTGTTTTGTCGGCTTTTCTTGTGAAAAAAAGGAGGGCGTTATCCGGGCTCAACATGGGGAAGTACTCATCTTGTGGACTACTTGCACCAAGTACCTTTGACACGTCAAACGGAACCGGATTTTTTTTAGCGTCAGATGGATAACGGAGTTCATTGTACACAGCCGTTATCTCTAGCTTTAATTTGGCATAATTTGGGTTTGGGTCACCCGGGTATAAGGAGTCAAATGCCATAAAGGTCTCGAGGTAGGTAAGTGCGGCTTCTTTTTCACTGAAGCTGTAAAGAATGCGTGCTGCAAAATAGTAGGCTTCAGATTTGTAGCTAGGGCATTTTTGAATACTTCCTTGGTAGAAGACCAACGCTTTTTGCATTGTTTTTTCGCCCTCGGCTCTTGTTTGATTTTGTTTGAGAAGCTGACTGGCGCGCTGGTAATGAAGTTGGCCTAGATAATAGTATGCTTGAACGTTGTTTGGATACTTACTAACGACAGCTGCCAATCCTTTGACTTGTGCTTCAAAAGTTTCAACTTGTAATGCTTCTTCGAGCGCTTTATTGATCTTTTTATCGGTGGTGGTACAATTAGCGGTTTGCGCTCGTAATGGAGAGGCCGTTGCTAAAACGAAAAGAAAAGCAAGTAGTGTAACGAATTTCATCAACCCGGTTTAACGAGAATTATTGAAAAGGTTACAAATTACCGAGTGTTTCTACACAGTAAGCAATGTCTTCTTTTGAAACATCCAAATGCGTTACCATACGTATCATACCTGGGCCAAATGCCATGCAGGCAATTCCTTTTGTTCCGAGCAGCTCTATAAAGGAATCGCGCTGGGCAGGGTCCTGCAAATTGGCCACCACAATATTGGTTTGTACCGGCACCACAGACGCAATAAAACTACAAGATGTTAAGGCTTGTTCTAACTGCTTGGCATGTAAATGGTCTTCGTGGAGCCTTTCCACATGATGTTGCAGGGCATAAAGCCCTCCGGCAGCAATCATGCCGGCTTGACGCATTCCACCACCAAATACTTTTCTGACGCGTCTTGCTTTTTCTATAAAAGCAGCCGAGCCCAAGAGTAAGGAGCCAACCGGCGCGCCCAACCCTTTGGACAGACAAATAGAAATGCTATCGTAAAATGCACCGTAAGCCTGAGGTGTTAGACCATTGACAGCCAGGGCATTAAACACGCGCGCTCCGTCGAGGTGCAGTGGTAACTTGAGTTCTTTACAAAGTTGACTTATTTTGGCAATTTCTGAGCGCTCGTAAACAGCCCCACCTCCTCGGTTAGCCGTGTCTTCTAATGAGATCAGTTGCGTCAGCGGAAAATGCACGTCGTGCGACGGATTGATCCATTTAGCAATAGTGTCAGCAGAGATACGCCCGCGGTCTCCGGGTAATAGCCGCACTGATGCGCCAGAATTTTTGGCAATACCACCGCCTTCATATTTGTAGATATGGCTTTCTTCGTGGCAAATGACTTCTCCGCCTGGCTGCACATGCACATTGATGGCAATTTGATTGGTTTGGGTGCCTGAGCTACAAAACAAAGCGGCTTCTTTGCCAAAAAGTTGTGCGCCATAGGCTTCTAATTCAAGAACCGTAGGATCTTCTTTGAAGACGTCGTCGCCAACAATGGCATTTGCAATGGCTTGGCGCATGGCTGGGCTGGGCTTGGTGACGGTGTCGCTGCGGAGGTCAATCATTTTTTGTAATTTTAACAAAAATACAAGGTTCTATGGATTTCGCCCTTTTTATAATGATGATGCTTTCGTTTGTCGTTGCACCTTTTGTAGCGGCATTAGCCACTTTTTATACAGGTTTTGGGCTCAATACAATTTTGGTGCCTTTGTTTATGCTGTATTGGGATGCACCATCGGCTGTCTTCTTGGCGAGCATTGTTCATCTTTGTAATAATATCCTAAAGGTGTCGTTAACCGCTCGCTCAATCAACTGGAATCTATTTAAGAATTTTGGCATTCCTGCCATTCTTTTTGCCTTCATTGGTGCATTTCTGCTCAATCAAATCAGTCGCGAGACCTCGACCTACCTTGAACCCATTTTCGGCGCCATTCTCATGTTATTTGCTTTACTTGAATTTTTTAATTGGAAGTTACCATTGCAAGGTGCTTGGGCCATGCGCATAGGTGGCGGCCTAAGTGGTTTTTTTGGTGGTTTTTCAGGGCATCAGGGGGCGCTCAGGGCCTTATTCTTATCCAAACTAAAAATAGAGCCGATTGTTTTTGTAGCCACAACAGCCGTCATTTCGTTATTGGTAGATCTGACTCGGATTGGCGTTTACACCTCAGACCAGCGGCTTATGAACTTCTACCCAAGTTGGCTTATTTTTTTGGTTATTCCGGCGGCATTAGCAGGAACACTTGTTGGTCGCAAATACATTCAGAAAATCAAGCATGCACTATTTTCCAAATTGATTGGCTTGGGCTTATTTGCAATGGGTCTGGCCTTATTGCTTGGGCTCATTTAAAGGAAAAAGCATTTTCTTGACACCGTATTGGTCAATGACAAACTCTTCGATTTTTGCGCCTTTATTGGTATAGGTACAGCTGTAGTTGAGTTTTCCGTCTTGGTAATAAGTAAGGTGTTTATCAATAGGGAGGTCCAATGCATACTTTTCAGTGCTCATGATTTGACCTAATTCATTGTACGAGACAAATAAACCATTCTTTTTTCCGTCTTTCCAATTCTCTGTACGGGCCAACTTGCCGCTGTCGAAATAATAAGACCAGGTTCCGTTCTTTTTACCATTCTTGAAATACAACTCGCTTTCCTTTTGACCATTGCTGTTGTAAGTGATTTGTGGCCCATCGAGCAGCCCGTTGAGGTAATTGCTTTTTTTACGAATTTTTCCGTTGGGTAAATAGGTGCGTTGTGGCCCATCTAATTTGCCTAACGCATAGTTTTTATAGTTAAGGGTGTCGCCTTTCGGATTCAATTGTATTGAAGGGCCATGCAGTTGACCAGCTTTGTAATTGATCTCAAATTGAATTCGGTTCAGTGAATCATAAAATACATATGTTGGGCCGTCTGCCAATCCAATATGATAAGTTTGAATTGATTGGATACAACC
>JBJTNX010000132.1:0-5539 GCA_046074325.1 Sphingomonadales bacterium | reverse complement strand
AGCACTCGTAAAAACGATAGGTACTTTGTGCTTAATAATGGTTTGAATATGCGCTTCAATGTTTGGGTAAAGTAGCGGAAGATTCACGCCGAAAGGTTGGGCAGTGGCAGCTTTGCATTTTTGAATTTGTTCATCGAGTACCTCTGGGTACATCGAGCCGGCACCGAGTAGCCCTAGTCCGCCTGCATTGGATACCGCCGCCGCGAGTTCCCAACCTGCACACCAGATCATTCCACCTTGGATTAACGGATATTGGATATTAAATAGGGAACAGATTTTATTGCGAGTTGTTGTCATGTCAAATTGCTTCTCACAAAATTAGTCGAAATGCTTAACTTAGCGAGGATGAAGTCGAGGTGGTATCGCTTTTTATTTACCTGCATTTTTGGTTTGCTACTGAACCAAAACCTGCATGCGCAGTTTCAAGGGCAAGAATTTGTCCAAAACAAAGGTCAATGGCCAGCAGATATCCAGTTTATGGCCAAAGACGGCGCCGCTAAAATTTGGATGGGTCAAGACCGTCTACTTTACCAGCTTACTGATTTTTCTGCCTTGGAGCAGGCCCATCACCAACAAAAAGTCCTGGATAATCCGCAGGTGCCAAGTTATTTTGTAGGCCAGCAGTTTATTGGCGCCAATCAACAGGCGCTTGCTGAAGGAATGTTGCCCAAAGCACATACCTATCATTTTTTTCAAGGAAAGGATCAAAAAAAATGGGCTCAGAATGTAAGTGCTTTCCAAGAAGTTGTGTACAAAGAATATTACCCAAAAACCAATTTGCATTGGGTGGCAAGCCAAGGACATTTTAAATACACTTTTGAGTTAGCTGCGGGTGCAGATCCGTCTATGGTGCAATGGCAGTATCAAGGAACAACTGATATTCAACTCAAAAATGGCGTTATTCGTCTAAGTACGCCAATTGGTGAGGTTGTAGAGGAGCGGCCGGTGGCTTACCAGGTGGTCAATGGCGTCAAAAAGATCATTCTTTGCAATTACATCAACGTCGCACCAGGTGTGTACACCTATGAACTCGGCGCTTATAATGCAGGCCTTCCGCTTTTTATAGATCCCGTACTTGTTTTTGCTACCTACAATGGCGCTAACTCAGACAACTTTGGCATGACCGCTACTTATGGCTACGACGGATCAGCCTATGCAGCCGGAATGGTTTACGGTAACAATTTTCCGTTGCCGAGCCTCGCAAGTTTTGATATCACCTCCAATTTTACTTCTTTGGCTGGCGCATACGGCATTACAGATGTTTTCATAACGCGCTATGCCCCAGATGGTAGCACCATGCTGTGGTCGGGTTTTTTAGGTGGCGGCGACAACAACCAAGGAACCGAAACCGCACACAGTCTCATTTGTGATTCGCTCAACAATATTTACCTATTCGGCGCCACCTCGAGTACGGACTTCCCGACCACAGCCGGGGCCCTGCAAAGCAATCATGCCGGCGGAACACCCAACGCTAATTTTTATTTCAATGGGGTTTACTTTGGCACCCAAGGCACAGATCTTTTTGTATCTAAATTAAGTGCGAATGGTCAAAATTTATTGGCCTCGACCTACGTCGGCGGTAGTGCCAACGACGGCGTCAATTACAGAACTTTAGGTTTGCCCTACAATAATGTCGCGGCTTATGATTCCCTTACCACCAATTATGGAGACCAATTTAGAGGTGAAATATATTTAAATGCAAATGGTTCGGTGCTTGTAGCCAGTTGCAGCAGGTCAACCAATTTCCCCACGCAAAATCCGTTTCAAGCAACTAAAGGAATCGGCCAAGATGCCGTTATCTTTCAATTGAATCCGAGTTTCTCTGCATTCCAATTCGCTTCATACTTCGGCGGAAATAAGGACGACGCCGCCTATTCGGTCAAGGTCGATACACTAGGGGCAATCGTATTTGCAGGCGCCACAGGGTCCAATAATTTAGCGGGAACCACCGCCGCTTATCAAAGTAACTACAACGGCGGAAAAACAGACGGTTTTGTCGTTAAACTCAATGCTCAAGGAACCAACATTCAAAAAGCAAGTTATATCGGGACGCCCAATTACGATCAAGTCTTTTTTGTCGAAATAGACCGCAACAACAATGTATTTCTGTTGGGTCAAGCCAATGCCGGAGGTTTTGTCGTGAATAACGCCGCTTACAGCAACCCGGGCAGTAGTCAATTTGTTTTGAAACTCAATGCAGCACTTACCACCAATTTAGCCTCTACCGTTATTGGCAATGGTGCCAGCCAAATCAATATTTCACCTGCTGCATTCCTCGTTGATATCTGTGGTAACATTTACATTTCTGGGTGGGGTGCCAATATTTTACAATCCACGCCGCTCAGTGGCATGCCAATATCTCCAAATGCATTTCAGTCGACTACCTCAGGCTTCGATTTTTACCTCATGGTGTTGCAAGCCAATTTTGGTGGCTTGCTCTATGCCAGTTATTTAGGCGGTGCTATTGCACAAGAACATGTCGATGGCGGCACCTCGCGTTTTGATAAAAACGGGGTAGTGTATCAGTCTGTGTGTGGTGGTTGTGGCGGACATTCCGATTTTCCTACCTCGCAAGGTGCATGGTCCAACACGAACAACAGCAGCAATTGCAATAACTTGGTCTTTAAATTCGATTTTCAACTGATTCCGAGTGCTCAATTTACAAGCTCCAATGTCCAAGGTTGCGAAGACCTCAGCGTTACGTTTCAAAATACCTCTACTCAAGGAGATGCCTATCTCTGGGATTTTGGCAATGGTGATACCACTAGTATTGTTTTCAATCCGACCGTTATTTACGATTCGCCAGGTACTTATGAGGTCTTGTTGTATGTTACCGACAGCGTTTGTTTACTCACCGATACGGCTCAGATCCAAATTCTCGTGCTCGATTCCATTCAACTGAACCTTGCCGACACCATCAATTTGTGTAGTTCAGCACCATTTATTTTAAATGCCAACACACAAGGCACTGCTAGTCAGTACATATGGTCCACACAAAACGACCTCAGTAATCCAATCAACGCGCCGCAGCAATCCAGTATTGTGGTGACCCAAGGTGGCTGGTATTTTTGCCAAGCCAGCAACGGATTTTGCAGTGCCATTGATTCGGTTTTTGTCCAGTTCGACGTGCCGCTGAACGCCACCTTTTCAATTGCCGATACGCTTGGTTGTGCGCCGTTTACTATTGACATCAATAACAACTCAACCTTCTCAAGCCAATTCTTATGGGATTTTGGCAACGGACAGCTAGATAGCAACCAATTTGAACCAAGCATTACATATACCCAACCGGGTACCTACACGCTTACTTTGACCATCACCGATTCTGTTTGTTTGGGCACGGACCAACAAAGCATTCAAATCACGGTTGGTCCGGCGTTAAATGTTTCACTTCCAAGTTTATTGCAACTTTGCACATCAATTGATACCACTATTATTCCACAAATTACCGGCAGTCCAACACAATATATTTGGTCGAGTTCCAATCAATTTAACGACACCTTGAATCCCATTAATAGCCCGGAATTGACACTCGTGGACCCCCAATCTGGATGGTATTATCTTCAGATTTCCAACGGCTATTGTGTCAGCACTGATAGTATTCAAGTTCAGGTGTTATCGGATTCATTTACGATTATCGGACCCAATTTGGTTTGCGCTCAGGCACCATTTGAGCTCAGCTTAGCCGGGGCTGTAAACGCGCAAAGTATTTTGTGGACGCCGCCAGCAAATGTCATTGGCCCCAACAATTTACCCACCGTTAGCGTTGCCGTTAGTTCGGGGCAACTCATGAATGTCACAGTGCTTACCAATCAGAATTGCACCCTCCAAGATTCAATTTTCATCAATGTTTCAGCACTCAACCCGCTTTTGGTAACGGCGAGTGCAGATCCCACCATTATTTTACCAAATGCGAGTTCCCAATTAACTGGTATACCCGTGGGTAATTTTACCTATTCTTGGACACCGGTGAATGGCTTGTCGAATCCACAAGTTTCGAGTCCGCAAGCAACTATAGAAGAAACGACAACCTATACGCTCACGGTTAGCGATGGTTTTTGCACGGGTTCAGATACTGTCTTGATCAAAGTATATGACAGCATTTGTGGCGCACCTTTCGTATTTGTCCCCAATGCGTTTTCGCCGAATAAAGACGGGCAGAACGACAAATTATACGTCCGCGGTCCGTTTATCGAATCTTTTGTTTTTCGTGTCTATGACCGTTGGGGAGAGCTTGTCTGGGAAACCACTTCTTTAGCTGAGGGTTGGGACGGCACTTACCGTGGCAAACTTTTAGACCCCGATGTCTACGACTATTATTTGCAAGCAACGTGTGTCGGCGGTCTTGAAAACATCATTAAAGGAAACATCACGCTTATTCGTTAACCATGAAAAAAATCATCTCCAACAAATCTGAAAAATTTTTAGAGGCTTACCTCAACAATGCAAGTCCGACTGGTTTTGAAACCTCAGGTCAACAAATGTGGCTCGATTATATCCGGCCTTATATCGACGAATATATCACAGATGCCTACGGATCTGTTGCAGCAGTTATCAATCCAGGGCAAGCATACAAGGTGGTCATCGAAGCGCATGCAGATGAGATTTCTTGGTTTGTTCATTACATCACCAAAGACGGTTTTATTTATTTGCGACGCAATGGCGGTTCAGATCATATGATTGCGCCTTCAAAGCGCGTGAATATTCACACCGATAAAGGTCCAGTAAAGGCCGTATTCGGTTGGCCAGCCATTCACATGCGTCAGCAAAAAGAAGAAACACCTAGCATGAAGAATATTTTCTTGGATTGCGGTTGTAGTTCCAAAGAAGAAGTAGAGGCACTTGGTGTACATGTCGGATGTGTGGCCACTTTTGAGGATGAATTCATGATACTCAATAAGAACAAATATGTTGGACGCGCACTGGATAATCGGGTAGGTGGCTTTATGATAGCAGAGGTAGCTCGTTTACTGGCCGAACAAAAGAAAAAACTACCCTTCACACTATACGTTGTGAATTCCGTTCAAGAAGAAATCGGATTGCGCGGTGCAGAAATGATGGCACACCGTATCAAGCCAGATTTGGCGATCATTACCGATGTTTGTCATGACACCGCAACCCCAATGGTCGATAAAATCGAAAATGGGGACCAACAAAGCGGTAAAGGTCCTGTACTTACTTACGGCCCGGCCGTTCAAAATAATTTGTTGCGTTTCATTATTGAGACCGCAACAGCCGAAAAAATCCCGTTCCAGCGCGCAGCGGTTTCTCGGTCAACAGGTACCGATACCGATGCTTTTGCTTATTCCAATGAGGGTGTTAGTTCGGCGCTCATTTCTTTGCCTTTGCGCTACATGCACACCACCGTAGAAATGGTGCAAAAAGATGATGTCGAAAATTGCATTCGCCTGATTTATCAGACGGTACTTCGCATCAAGTCAGGACAAGATTTTAGGGCCATTAAATAACTTGGTTGCTATTTTTTTAGGCAAAGAATTTTAGACCAAGCGGATTTTTAAATCGGCTAATTCGATGAGGT
>JBJTNX010000131.1:0-6247 GCA_046074325.1 Sphingomonadales bacterium | reverse complement strand
ACGTAATCCCATTTTTTTGAGCGTATATTGGCATAAAGTTCTGGTCTTTTTGAATGCATCTCAAAGGTATGACTAGACTTTGCATCCATGAGTACTTCCAATCGAACACCTTTGCTATCGGCCATTTGCTCGAAGAGCTTAGGCATATTGTTATAATGGGTGTAGGAATTACCAACAAACAATACACGCATGGGTTGCGAAAAGTAATTTCCGAATTGCAAAACGAAAACCAATAAAAGAAAAAATGGCGTTTTCATAACGTTTAGTTTATTTGTCACCAAACAAAAGTCTTGCCAAAGCAGCCAATTCTTGTGGGTCAGCGGCGGTTTTTTCTTTGCTGAAATTCATATCTTGGACGGCTTGCAATGGAACCAAATGAATATGAGCGTGCGGTACTTCTAAACCGATAACACTTACTCCAATTCGCTTGCATGGAATATGTTGTTTGAGTTTACCAGCTACTTCTTTAGCAAAAAGCCAAAGACGTTGGTAGGCGTCATTTTCGATATCAAACAAATAATCAGTTTCTTTTTTTGGTATAACAAGCGTATGGCCTTTTGCCAATGGCATGATGTCAAGAAAAGCTAAAAATTCGTCATTTTCAGCTACCTTATAACAAGGGATTTCGCCCGCAATTATAAGCGAAAAAATACTAGACATTAGCGAGATATCGAAATAATTTCAAAATGCATAATGCCTCCGGGTGTTTGTATTTCGGCGATATCCCCAACTTTTTTACCTAAGAGACCTTTTCCTATTGGTGATTCAATTGAGATTTTTCTCAGCTTGATATCCGCTTCGTTTTCAGCAACAAGTGTATATTCAATTTCCATTCCATTGGTTTGATTCTTAATCAAAACCTTGGATAGAATATACACCTTACTATTATCCATATGGGTCTCATCTATCAAGCGCGCATGCGAAATGATTTCTTCCATTTTGGCGATTTTCATTTCTAAAATACCTTGTGCCTCTTTGGCAGCATCATACTCTGCATTCTCCGATAAATCACCTTTATCACGGGCCTCTGCAATTTGCTCTGAAATTGCAGGCCTTTGCACGGTTTTAAGATGATGTAATTCGTCTTTCAATTTTTGAAGACCTTCTGCGGTATAATAATTAATAGTTGACATCTGATCAAAATTATGGAAACAAACAAGAGAGCCCTATTAGAGCTCTCTTGACAAGTATAAAAGTAAGAAATTATTTTAAGCTAATGGTAGCGCCGATGGTATGAATCATGCCAAAGACACCTGCAAAACGTGTTGCGTATTCGATTCCGAGTGCATTTTGGTTTTCGCCTACAAGCGCATCAATTGAAAAACCAGCCGTTGGACCACTAAATGCACTAGAGCGTGTTTCTTCATTGAACATGCCTTCTTCGTATACAAAACCAGCGCGCATATTGAATGCCATGTTGTCTTTGGATAAACCATAATCAAAACCAATGCGGTATTGGTCTTTCATGAATGAATTAGCCGTAAAGCCCAAAGCAAGATTCAATTTGTTGCTCTCGTTGAAAATGAAATCGTAAGAAGCACCAATACCAAGTAAGGACGGCAATTCAAACGTAGCAGAACGCTGCTCGAGAGAAGCGATATAACCCGTACTTACATATGTAACTTGTTGTGCCAAGCCATCGCCTTTATAGCGCATCACTGGGCCTACATTTTTAAGGGTAATTCCAAACTTAAGTTGATCTTGTGCACCAGATACATAACGTATACCTGCGTCAATCGCAATACCATTTGCTTTAAGGTTCGAAATGCTTTCAGAAATGACTTTAAAATTGATGCCACCATATATAGAGGAAGAGAACTCCTTGGCATATCCGACGCTGAAAATATTGAAACGCGGGGAAAAGTAACCGATGTTACCTTCAGGGTTCGCAACAGTGGTAATCGGAATATCGCCATAATTCATGGCTTGCACGCTCACAGAGAATACTTCAGAATCTGAAATACGTTGAGCCAAGCCCGCACCATTAAGTGCGATACCGGCATTACCCATCCAGTTTGAATAGTTGTACTTCAATTGTGTTTTATCGGTAAAGGCAAGACCAGCGATATTCATGTAACTCGCTTCTAAACCATTGCAATTGGCGTATGAAGCGTCGCCTATTGCTGAAGAGCGCGCCCATGGATTAATTAAAAGCTGAGAGGCACCTGCAGAACCGACACGGTCTTCATTACCTGCTTGCGCTTGCAGTGAGGCCATCAGGCCCGCACAGCAAAGAATATGTTTAAATGTCATTTTCATAGCGATTGAACTATTCTTTCATTAAATACCTTGTAAATCTGCTTGACGCATGCCGCCAAAGAACTTCAAGACGCGTTCTCCAACGTTAGGGACGTCTACATGAATGAGGTAGATTCCACCCGCAACCGGAATGGCCTTATGGTTGGTCAAATCCCAGTCGATATAGGTTTGCGGACTGTCTTTCTTGAAGGTGCGTACCAATTTGCCATTGGCAGTATAGATACGTACTGTACATACTTCAGGAAGATTCACAATTTTCACTTTGGTATCCAAACGCGTGCGCTCGTATTCAGAGAAGGCATAGTAAGGATTTGGCACCACGTTGATCATGGCCAAAGCCTCTTTAAGCATATCTTGTGAACCAACTTGGGTCGCAATTTTATCCATAGACCAGCCGTACATTGGCTTACCTGCGTTTTCACCTGAACCTACAAAGTTTTTGTATTCTTTGTTGACACGTAAACGAATGGTAACATCGGTTGAAAGTAATTCTTGATCTTGCTCCAATAATGGGTAAGCAATCCAAGTTAAAGAACCATAAAGCTCACGTTTAGCTGAAGAGCTGTTTGCTTCTACCTCAAGGTATTTGTTGTAAGCGAAATTTCCACTTGTTGACTCAGCAAGCGCTGGGTTGTAAGCAGGGAAGTTAAAGCCAGAACTGAAACCGTTGGTGCTTGATTGGTTATAGCTAAATACGTACACAGGGTGCATACCACCCATTAGTGGTGTACCTACGTTGCTCACCAATCGATCTGTTGGATTCCAGATCATATCTGCACCGTTTTCTCCACCTAAGAAAGAGTTTTCTCCGAATGCCATGTAAAGACGGGCACCAGATTCGAGGTCTACGGCGTAGCCAGGGAACCAGCCCATACCTTCACCTGTTCCATCAGGATTACCGTTTTTGTCCACGCTCGGGCTCTTACGTAGAGCGCCTGGTTGGGCACCACCTACGTTCAAGGCAGGGTTTCTTCCGAGCTCCACTATTGGACAGCGTGTCCAAAGGCTTTTGTCATTGGTAATTACGATATTCACACTCGGCAAGAAAGAAATGGATGCATTGAGTTTACTAGAACCTGAGAAGGTGCCAAAATAAGCCAAAGGCATGTAGTCAGCTTGGTAGCCTACCACACGATGTGGCGCCACAATACCGTCTAAAACGCGCTCAAAAACTTGAGGCGCATCAGCTCCTACTTCGTCTGGGTAATTACAAGGGTTCTGATAAGTTGGGCCATCAGGTAAACACTCATAGCCAGATGCGTTCGGATCAGTCTCAGGAGCGTAATCTCCGGAACGCACCCAGTTTGTTGGGAAGAAAGCGTCGTTATCTTTGACACCAGTTAACCATCGTTTAGAAGAGTCAGCAAATTCAATGCTCGCATCGATCATGTTGGTCGATTTAGAAGCCAAGTTACCAATACCCGTATACTTCGTTTGGTAGATTTGGACTGAAATACCCCATTGCGGAATTATTTGCTCGTTGTCTGACTTGATTGTACGCTCAGAAGTAACAGAGTCTAGGATAGTAAGGTCATCTTTACTTACGTGGCGGTAAATGGTCCAGCTAGCGGTGTCAGCGGAATTACCGATTGTTGGTGCCGTGTAGTCATGGAATTTACATGTGAAGTAACCGTTTGCCAAATTCAATGGATCGACAACCTTGATATTGATTGGACCAGCTCCGTAATCATAGGTTGGGTTTGCCATGTAACCATCGTTTAAGATGGTATTTAAGCTAGAAGATGTCAATTCAAGGCTGCGGTTTCCGTTTCCGTAACCATCTAGGCGTGTAATTTGCGGCGAAGACCCATATGAAATCAATTGCGCAGTACCTCCTGCCTCAGGCATTGGGTTGTGTGGAATTGCCGCTACAGGTGAGATTGCGGTACCATCAAAGTTGAGACGGCTTGAGATATAAGGTATCTTTTGGCCATCGAGCAACAATGGATCGTTTGGATCGTATTCTTTGAATTGGTTGAATGCGTACGCAACAGCAACATAATAGTATGTTTTGTGGTTCACAAGCGCACGTGCTCCTTGGGCAAACGCATCCTCTTTGATAGCAAAAGTATGCTGAATACCGTTGTTTTCTCCGTCTACTTTTTCAACAGGAACAGAAAAACCTAAGGCTTCGTCAAACTCAAAGTTGATGATGCGTGAGATATTATTTTTGATGTCACACTGCGCAACCAAACGCGCTTTGTCTGGATCAGCGATATCTGCAATCGATACATCTTGTGCTTTCAATTGATAGATCTGGTATCCTTCGAAACGATAGAAGCGGTCTACAGTTGGATCTGTAATGTTGATTTCATCGATCTCTGCATAAGCCTCTTGGTAGTTGTTCGAAGATACCGGGTTATCAATCATAAGAATAAGCTCATTCTCCAATTCTTGAATGGTTAGACGCGGTGCATCTGGTGGAGAAAGAATTTTAAAGCAAGCATCGAATAGCGCTTGTGCTTTTGTATCTGCGCGTTTCATGGCTTCTACGGATGCCATTAAACCACCATCTGTACTGCGTCCATAGACAATACCAACAGTAATGTTGTTAATGGCACCTGGGCGTAGGGTAAATGGACCTGCAGACTGCACAAAACGACGGTCACCGGAAGGGTTGTTGCTTGTGGACTCGTCCCAACCATTCGGATACGATGCAGACATATCTTCACCTTGAGTAGACCAATGCAATGGGTCAGAGGTACCAGGGAACATATAATCAGAAAGCACCAAAGAACCACCAGTACCGGTTCCTAATCCACCGTAGTACATTTCAGAGCCATTCGCCCACTGTCCTTCCATGAAATTGTAGTATTCCGCGGCTGGCCCTGGGTCATTGTAAGGGTAAGCTGAAGTTGATGTGTAATAGGTAAAGCGACGCATCCCAAAACGCTCGTTATCGATGATGCCGTCAGAGTAGCCGATTCCAATTCCTTTATAGACGATACCATTGTTGGCCAATGCATCAACAACAGTTGGTACGACTTCGGTTTGTGTGGCTTCATCGTAGTAAGGGCCGGGGTTGTCTAAGCCGTCTGCATCTTGGTAAGGACCTTCGAAGAAGTCACAGCCAATTGCAGGTGGGTTTTCACCGTATCCTAATTTACCACCATCTGACTCATCGATGAGGTCGCCGTTGTACATGTAACCTAAACCGCGAGATACATCACAGCCGGTGTAGTCGTCAGCGTAGTTTCCGACGTCAGCATCTAAGTACTGGGAGAAATAAGTATTGTAAAGCGTTTGAGTACCGCGGTTAATTAATTCGTAGTTGTAGAAAGTCATGCGGTTGACTTCATCGTTTGTTGCAAAAGAGAAGGCTTGGGCACGGATTTCCATACCGATAGGGTCACCGTTTGTTTCGGTGTGGATATTTCCTTTATCATTGAAGACCCACCAGTGTGTTTCGTCACCGTAAAGTGAAATGCGGCGGTCGATACCACATTCGATGTCATCACGACCTAAGATGTCGTCGTACCACGGGTGATCTCCGTTGTCTGGGTTGTAATTTCCGTCTTGATCGCGGTCATAGAAAGGTGCTAAGAAGTAATCTTGGCCACGAGAAACATCGCCATGTGCTGGCCAACCGTAAATGCGATTGAGCTCATCGTTGGTAGGTGCGGTAATTTCGTCGCAACCTTCAGTGGTAATACCTGCACCACACTCCCACCAAATATTAAATTTGATGACTTCCGCTTTGCGGATAGTATAGAATTTATCATAGGCTATACACTGATCTGGATCGATATTTGCTTCACCAAAATCACGAACGGCGTCGTCGCCAACCGGATTCAATGGATTATAGGTTCCAGTGCCAGGCGTAACAGTTAACGGACCAGGCCAAAAGTCATTTCCTTGACGGTAGCGCAATGCAGCTAATTTGAGCTGGCCGTTCACATCGGTTCCACCCATCCAAAGCGCACCTGCGAAAATTGCAAAACGGTTACTGCCTTTTGGCACCTCGTATGCAGCTACTCCGGCAGCGCGG
>JBJTNX010000130.1:0-5772 GCA_046074325.1 Sphingomonadales bacterium | reverse complement strand
GAAATTTAAAATAGCATGCTCATTTTTAATAAGAAATGTCGGCCAGCTTGCGGATAATAGAAGTTTTCAGTTGTGGTTTGCCCCGCGTATTGGTAGCTGAATGTATAGCCGTTATTGGCATACATTGCGTTGAAGAGGTTGTTAACGAGCAAACCTATTTGAAGTTGCTTGGCAAATTCCTGTTTGATATTGTAATTGATACTCAAATTGGTAAAAGTAAATGGATCTAAACTGCGTGCTACATTAGAGGTGTTATCTAAATATTGTCTAGAAACATATTTCGTTTGAAGTGCAATATGGCACTCTTTGATTGGCGCATACTGTACGCCAAGCGTTTGAATGAAGTTGGGTGAAAAAGCCAAGTCTGTGGTGCCATGATCGATTTGAATCTGGGTGTAGTAAGGATCGGTATCGAGATAGACATCGACGTACTCCACAAAATTCAAAACTTTGTTCTGGCTAAGTGTTGTAGCACTTTGCAAACGGATTTTTGAATGAATTTGATAGCCAAGCTCGAACTCTAGGCCAGCGCGGTAACTTTGATCGACATTAGTACGGGTATAACCGCCTACATCATTGATTTGACCTGTTAGTACCAATTGATTTTGGTAATACATCCAAAATAAATTAGCCTGTAAATCCAATTTTCCAAAATTATCATAACGATAAGCTAACTCAGTGTCGAATAAGCGCTCTGGAACTGGGCGGTTAGCCGGGGTGCTCTCTCGGAAATCGCGGCGAACAGGTTCTCGGTTGGCTATACCAAATGAAGAGAACAACTGATGCGCACCAAAACGCTGAGCAATGGATATTTTCGGGTTGAAGAAATTGAAATTGACGTTTTGTGTGACATCTGTAAGCACCCCACTGACTTGATCCACACCCAAAAATTCATAGGCAATGCCTCTGTATTGCAAATCTAAAGTGAGGTCTAGTCCATTTTTTTGATAATTGGTTTTCAAATAAGTGCTCACTTCGCTTTTTAGTGCATCATTGTCATAATAACGATCATAAATTTGGCTATTCGAGGCATATTGCGCCCAAATGATTTCACCAAAATGCGCGCCCGCATAACGATTGGCAGCTCCTCCGAAAATAAAATTTAAATCCGAGCTATGTCGGTAATTCAGCCCGTAAATCAAGCCGACGAAATGGTTATCGAGCCAACGTCTTCGAATCAGATCCGTTTGCGCAATTGTATCAATCCCCAAAACAACTTGGTCTAAACCATAGTCACTGAGGTCGTCTTGTTGGCGGTATTCTTCATAGTAACCGCGGCCATAAGTATAATGTGCAGCAGCATTAAAATTCAATTTATTATAACGATGAATAAAATGTAATTGATAATTATCTTGATTGTAGTTATCTACTTGGCCCGCATACGTATAGTAATTATACGTTCGACCAGAAGTAAGTAAGTTTTGCGTTTCAGCTTCGCTGAGGCCATTTCGAGCCGCATAAGCGAGCATGCCCAAGGAATCGCCGCGATAACGGCTTTCAGGCGTACCGTACCACGCTTGATAAGTGCGTTCGGCACCGGTCAATACCACAGCTTTCCAAATGGAATTTTGAGTAAGATAAGTTGCTGTGAGCCCCATAGATCTGAGATTACTTGTAGCCCGATCTAAGTAGCCGTCTGAACGAATTTCAGAAACCCTGGCCTCCAACGCAAAACGTTTATTGAGTAAACCTGTTCCGGCAGAGATAGAACCGCGTAGTGTGCCGAATGAACCGCCAGAAAGGTGAAGTATAGCGTACGGATTGCTTTGTAAATCATTGGTTTTGATATTCACACTAGCGCCAAAAGCAGCAGCTCCATTGGTAGACGAGCCCACGCCGCGCTGAACTTGGATATTTTCTACTGAACCAACGAGATCTGGCATATTGACCCAATAGACGTCATGAGACTCGGGGTCATTGACAGGTACACCGTTGATAGTGACGTTTATCCGACTCGCATCTACTCCCCTGATGCGCAAGCCACTGTAGCCAATTCCGGCACCGGCATCGCTTGTGGTAACCACCGATGGCGTGAATTCCAATAAAGTTGGCATGTCTTGGCCAAAGTTTTTGGCATTCAAAGTCCATTTTGAAACAAGCGTATTGTTGGGGGCATCTTTGGCGCGAATACCATTCACAACGATTCCTTCGACAGATTGGATACGCCGAGAGGTATCGCTTGCGTCTTTGGTTTTACCCACTTGGGCCATCGTTAAATGACCACTCAATAAAATCAATAGTAAAAATCTTGTTTTCATTTCTTTAAAAAAATTAAACAAGAATAAGGGGCTAATTCTTGGTATTTCTATACAATTAGCGCGTCATCTTCCCTTCGTTGGCATTATCCAGATCAGGTTCAATGGGTGTAATCTCAGCCTTGCGGCACCCCTTAGAGACGGTACAAAATTAATTGAATAATCAGGGCGCGAACATCAACACCCATAAATTTCTTTCAAAAGTGAATAAAAAAAATTAAACCAAAAGCTGCGCAATTTGCACCGCATTCGTGGCGGCACCTTTGCGGAGGTTATCTGCAACAATCCAAAGATTCAAAGAATTGGCCTGACTCTCGTCTCGTCGAATGCGTCCGACAAACACGTCGTCTTTGCTTTGTGCAAAACGTGGCATTGGATATTCGAAAGCTTGAATATTATCTTGAATGGTAATACCAGGTGTTTGAGCAAGTATATTACGCAATTCATCAAGGTCAAAATCTTGAGCAAAAGTAATGTTCACGGCTTCTGAGTGGCCTCCAACAACGGGTACACGCACGGCAGTGGCTGTCACGTTAATACTTGGGTCAAGTATTTTTTTGGTTTCATTAGTTAATTTCATTTCCTCTTTGGTGTAGCCATTATCGAGGAAAACATCGCACTGCGGAATGCAATTTTTATCAATTGGATATTTGTAGGCCATGTCACCGTTGATACCAGCACGCTCGTTTTCAAGTTGCTGAACCGCTTTAACACCTGTGCCGGTGATTGATTGATAGGTCGAAACCACCACACGCTTGACACCATATTTGCGATGCAAAGGCGCCAAAACCATTACGAGTTGAATGGTACTGCAGTTTGGATTGGCAATAATGAGGTCATCTTTGCTAAGCAGGTGTCCGTTGATTTCCGGAACGATGAGCTTTTTGGTGGGATCCATGCGCCATGCAGAACTATTGTCGATGACGACGGTTCCTTTTTCGGCAAAACGAGGCGCCCACTGCAATGAAGTGTCGCCACCAGCAGAAAAAATGGCGATATCTGGCGCAGCCGCTACCGCTTCTTCGAGTCCGATTACCGCATATTCTTTGCCTTGAAACGTTATTTTTTTGCCCACGCTGTTTGTGGAGGCTACCAGCAATAATTCTGAAAAAGGGAATTTTTGTTCGGCCAATACTTCGAGCATTACTGAACCAACCATACCGGTGGCTCCAACGACAGCAACTTTCATTTGATTCAAATTTTTTACAAAAATAAACTTTGTTTGCCATGCGCGTCTTTTCCCATTTATTTTTCATGCTGTTCGCTTTTGCGCCAAAACCGTTTTCTGCGCAAGTTTTTGACGATTTCCACGACCAAAGTCTTTTTCAAGGTCTTGTTTGGGGAGGTGATCTATATGAGGTCCTCACGAATTCAGGTCGGCAACTCCAACTTGCGGCAGATAGCAGCGGAAGTACCACAATTTATTTTACGCCGAATACTTTGGATGTCAATTTTGAGTGCCGCTTCTGGCTTCGCGAAAATTTGAGCCCTTCCGGATTGAACTTTGGTCGCTTTTATCTCCGTGCTGATCAAAGTGATTTATTAGCAGCCAACAACGCGCTGTATTTGGAATTTGGCGAAGCTGGAAGCCAAGATGCACCTAAACTTTTCTTGCGCCAAAATGGCGTAGATACGTTGTTGGCCCAGGGCCCAACCGGCAGCATTGCGTCGGCTTTTCAACTTTTTTTTGAATTCAAATTGAGCAATGGGGTCTACGAGCTCTTTGCACGCAATAGCATGGCCGCCGCAAACAACCTTTGGTTGACAGGGCTTTTGCCCTGGCTGCCGGCTGGGCCCTATGCAGGCCTTGTATTCATTTACACGAGCAGCAATAAACAAAATTTCTACCTCGACGACCTCTATTACGGTCCACTGCTAGCAACGGAAACGCCACAAATCATCTTTACAGAGATTATGGCAGATCCCGAACCACAGCAAGGCCTGCCCAATACAGAATATCTCGAAATTTACAATGCCGGTGCTTTGAGTCAACAACTGAGTGGTTGGCAAATTTCGGACGCAAATGGCTTATGTACATTACCCTCTTTTTGGTTGCACCCAGGCGCCTATGCCACGCTTGTGGCAACAACTAACAGCAGTGGCTTTAATCCCAATCGAACCATTGAAATTCCGGCTTTTCCGAGTTTGAATAATACAGGTGAACTACTGCACTTATTTGAACCGCAAGGTAATTTGGTGGATCAATTGAATTATGACCTTAGTTGGCACCAAGATTCTTTGGCCAAAGAAGGAGGATATAGTCTTGAAAGGCGCTCTTTGTTGGACCCTTGCTCGGCAGCAGATAACTGGGGCACGAGCGAAGCTACAAATGGCGGCACGCCCGGTTTACCCAACGCCATCATCGATTTGCTAGCTGATACGCTCGCTCCGCAACTTTTATTAGCAGAAGTACGCGACTCCAATCAAATTGCATTTGTTTTTTCTGAACCACTCGATAGCCTGATTTTAACCCAACTAGTTGTAGACCTCGATACCAATTTAGGTTTATTTACCAAAATTGTACTCCCGTTTTCTGCGACTGATGCGCAAGCACAACTGTTACTTTTATTTGACAATCCACTGCCAAAAAGCCAAGTGTTGTGGATCAATTTGAGCAATTTTTCAGATTGTTGGGGCAACACTGCACAGGCCCAAACTACGGTCATTCGATACGAAGAACCGCTAGCAGGAGATGTCGTTATCAATGAAATTTTATTTGATCCTCCGACGAACGGCTCAGATTTTATTGAACTCTACAACAAAACCAACAAATATTTGCAATTGAAACACTGCAGTCTAAGTAACGGCCAAACAACTTATCCATTATTGCCAATGGTTTTAACACCTCATCAACATTTAGCTTTGAGTCCAGACACCGCATTCCTAGCAACAAATTACCCGTCAACGCTCATTGCGCAAACCGCTGTTCAAATCCTGCCCTATTTCTACAATGACAGCGGAACTTGTATCCTCAGTTGCAATAATGAAGTGTTGGACGAGCTGCATTATGCGGCCAATTGGCACACGCTTTTACTTGCAGATACAGAGGGTGTAAGCCTAGAAAGACTCGATCCCGACTTACCGACACAAAGTGCGCTCAATTGGTTTTCAGCAGCCCAAATAGCAGGTTTTGCAAGTCCTGGCAGAAGCAACACACAACAACTCAATAACAATGTGAAAGGTAAATTGATACTCGGATCCCCCGATTTCAGTCCAGATCTAGATGGCTACCACGACTTTTTGGAAATTCATTACGAATTACCCGCGCCAAACATGTTGGTTCAGGCAAATATCTTTACACTCGACGGCATTCTTGTAAAGCGACTTGTCATCGATGAACTATTCGGAACAGCTGGGCTGCTTATATGGGACGGCAGTTCAGAATTTGGAACAATTGCGCCAATTGGCATTTACATTCTCGACTTTAAAGCCTTTTCAACAGAACCAGGTGTATTTTTTCATCGCAAATTAAGTTTTTCGCGCTGTTATAAACGTTAATTTTGAATCAAACTCAATC
>JBJTNX010000129.1:0-2791 GCA_046074325.1 Sphingomonadales bacterium | reverse complement strand
GTCACCAACTAATTGAATTTTGTTGCCAAGCGCTTCTGTAGCGAGTTTCCAACCTGCCCAGTCGTCTTCGGCAAGGCCGTCTTCGATGGAAATGATGGGGTAGCGCTTGCACCAATCGGCCCAAAAAGCTACCATTTCTTCTGAAGTTCTGGATTCTCAGGTAGAGGCAAAATTGTATTTTTTTGAAGCTTCATCATAAAATTCAGAAGCGGCAGCGTCCAAAGCAATAAATATATCTTTTCCAGGTGTAAAACCGGCTTTAGTAATGGCTTCCATCACGACCTCAAGTGCTTCCTCGTTGGAACCTAAATTGGGTGCAAATCCACCTTCATCGCCAACATTCGTAGACATCCCTCTGGCTTTGAGAACTGCCTTTAAGTGATGGAAAATTTCGGTTCCCCAACGCAAACCTTCTGAAAAACTTTTGGCTCCAAATGGCATGACCATAAATTCTTGGATATCGATGAGGTTGTCGGCATGAGAGCCACCGTTCAGAATATTCATCATTGGAACAGGCATCGTAACAGCGCCTACACCACCAATGTATTGAAATAAGCTGAGGCCAGCTTCAGCAGCAGCTGCTTTTGCAACAGCAAGGGAAGTCCCTAGAATGGCATTTGCGCCAAGATTTGATTTATTGGGTGTGTTGTCCAGTGCAAGCAGGAGGTGGTCAATTTTCTTTTGTTCAAATACATCCATGCCCAACAATGCATTTTGAATGTGCGTGTTGACATTTTCTACTGCTTTTTGCACACCTTTTCCGAGATATTGGCTTTTATCGCCGTCGCGAAGTTCTACGGCTTCGTGAATTCCGGTAGAGGCACCAGATGGCACTGCTGCGCGTCCGAGTACGCCATTTTCAGTGAGTACATCAACTTCAATGGTTGGGTTTCCTCTAGAGTCGAGGATTTGTCTGGCGTGGATAGAGGCTATAAAACTCATATAGATTTGAATTGTTGCATGTTGTGAATAAAATCATCGAATAGGTATCGCGAATCGTGTGGGCCCGCAGAAGCCTCTGGATGGTATTGAACCGAAAAAACCGGTTTATTCTTTAGTGCAATACCTGCAACGGTTTGATCATTGAGGTGCTCGTGGGTAATTTCAATGTTAGGGTTGGATGAAATACTTTCTTTTGAAATCACAAAACCATGGTTTTGAGAAGTGATTTCACCTTTACCAGTACGTAGATTAAGAATAGGATGATTGATACCGCGGTGACCATTGAACATTTTAATGGTTTGTAGGCCTTGACTTAATCCTAAAATTTGATGACCGAGGCAAATCCCAAAAACAGGTTTGTTGTCTTGAACTATTTCTTTCACCAAGGCAATGCTCTGAGCCATAACTGAAGGATCACCAGGACCGTTGGATAACATGTAACCGTCTGGTGAAAAAGCATCAAGTTCTGATTTTGAGCTATTCATTGGAAAAACCTTGACGTGGCAGCCACGCTCAACGAGGCAGCGAACAATATTCTTCTTGACGCCGAAGTCAATCAATGAAACGCGGTATTGTGGATTTTCTGGAGCTACTTCGTAAGCTTCTTTGGTAGATACGCGAGAAGACAACTCGAGCCCTTCCATTGAAGGAACTTCGAGGAGTTTTTCTTGGAGCAGTGCCACGTCTAAAATTTCTGATGAAATAATAGCGTTCATGGCACCCTTGTTGCGTATATGTCGAACCAAGGCACGCGTGTCGATATCTGAAATACCTACAGTGCCGTTTTTTTCCATGAGCGCTTGTAGTGAACCTTCGGCGGCGCTTCTTGAAAAGCCGTTCGAGAATTTTTTGGTAATAAGCCCAGCTATTTTGATTGATTCAGATTCGATTTCTTCTGAATGTACGCCATAATTACCGATGTGTGCGGTAGTCATGATGAGGAGCTGGCCTAAATAGGAGGGATCTGTAAAAACTTCTTGATAACCGGTCATTCCGGTGTTAAAGGCGATTTCTCCGCCGGTAGTTCCAATTTTACCAATTGCAGTGCCTTTGAATACGGTGCCGTCTGCGAGAAGTAAAATAGCTGCTTGTTGTGGCTGCATTTATAAATTTTCTCCAAAATTACGGACTTTACTAAAATCGACGTGCTATAAAAGCAAAAAAGGCGAACTAAAGTCCGCCTTTTTTATCAACAAATTGTTGGTTTTATTCTTCTGTTTTCTCTTCTTCAGCTGCAGGAGCTTCAGGAGTTTCTTCGGTAGCCTCAGCTGCAGGAGCTTCTTCAACAACCTCAGCTGTTGGTGCTTCCTCTATAACTTCAGCTGCAGGAGCTTCTTCTACAACTTCTGCTACAGGCGTTTCTTCAACAACCTCTGCTGTTGTTTCTTCAACTGCTGCTTTTGTAGCTGTAGCTTCAGTGGTTTTACCACCACGGCGTGAACGGCGTGTAGTTTTCTTAGCAGTGTTGTTGTAGAGTTCGTTGAAATCAACAAGCTCAATCATACACATTTCGGCGTTGTCACCAAGACGGTAACCAGTGCGAATGATGCGTGTGTAACCGCCATCGCGTGTAGCGATTTTAGGTGCAATTTCTCTGAACAATTCAGTGACTGCCTCTTTACTTTGCAAGTAAGAGAAAACAACACGACGAGAGTGTGTAGAATCTGTTTTTGATTTAGTGAGCAAAGGCTCGATAAAACCGCGCAATGTTTTTGCTTTTGCAATTGTGGTGGTGATGCGCTTGTGTTCGATCAAAGAACAAGCCATATTGGAAAGCATTGCTTTGCGGTGGCCAGTCTTTCTTCCTAAGTGGTTTACTTTATTTCCGTGTCTCATGACTTAAATCTTA
>JBJTNX010000128.1:0-10085 GCA_046074325.1 Sphingomonadales bacterium | reverse complement strand
TTAAAAGAACAATTTACACTGATCGAAAAACAATGAAAGATCAATTTGAAAAAGACATCAAATCATTAGTAGAAGAATTCTCCTATGATTACGACCCAAAAGCCTGGGATGCGCTTTCCAAAAAGCTACCCAAAGGCCGCAATGGTTTTTCTACCCTAGCCAAATTGGCTGGCGCACTCGTCATAGTTACAAGTGCCCTGACTTTTTGGCTGCGCAACGAAGGAGCACCGCAAATGAAACCTGCTGCCCAAAAAGCAACAAGTTCTGTCAAATCTAATGCTAAAACCATTTCAAAAGAAAATCACAAATCATTCGTACAAAATACAACGAAGACTTTCTCTGCTCCTCATCAACAATTTTCTAATCCTACTATGATAGCAGCAACTGAACTACCAGTAAGCAGCCCAGAGCGATTAGAAGGAAACGCAGCAGTTCATAACACACAACAACTTGCTCCAACTGAGTCAAACCAATCATTGCGTTTAAACGCCAATGAGGCCATTGAATTGCGTACATACAATGAAACTCAAATCTTACAACCAGTTGCAAATATGCCTTGCAAAGGGCACTCGATTACTTTAGATGCCGATGCCATCAATTATGAAGACGGAACACCTCGTATCAAAGTAAACGCTGAATGCAATGCCTGTGATATCAGCTGGAGCTCAAACGGAACGCTTCAGCACAAGAAAAGCCGCAGCGTCGAGCTACTTGCATTTAAAGGGCAAACCTATACCATTAGCGCGCAAGCACAACTCGATGGCTGCAGCAGCACCGAGAAAATTAAAATTACAGCCAACGAAGATTACAACTTGCTTGCTGTCAATGCATTTAATCCGCAGTCGCGCGACGACCGCAACGCGCGCTTTATGCCTTACGCGCTTACCATACGCAACGTGCGTTTTGAAATGTTGATCATTGACCCGGACAACGGCGCAGTCGTTTTCAAATCTAATGATGCCCAAAATCAATGGGATGGCATCGACCAGCGCAATGGTCAACTGATACCGGCTCAAAAAGCATACATTTGGAAAGTCGTGATTCAAGACCCACTTCCCGACGAAAAATCGACCTACACCGGCACAATCGTTCGCATTTAGCTTCCCGCAACTCAACGGAATTACTTACATTTGTTGAACCCGATTCAACGTGAGTACCCATGAGCATTATTCAATTACTTCCCGATCACATCGCCAATCAGATTGCGGCTGGAGAAGTCATTCAACGACCCGCCTCGGTGGTCAAGGAATTGCTCGAAAACGCCGTTGATGCAGGTGCCACTCAAATCCAATTGGTAGTCAAAGATGCCGGTAAAACGCTCATTCAAGTCTTGGACAACGGCAAAGGCATGGATGTCCAAGATGCCGAGAACTGCTTTCTCAGACATGCCACAAGTAAGTTAAAAAGTGCTGCCGACTTATTCGCCTTGCAAACCAAAGGTTTTCGGGGCGAGGCTTTGGCTTCTATTGCGGCAATTGCACATGTCAGCCTCAAAACCCAACAACATGAGCAGCAAACCGGAATCCAAATAGACATAGAAGGCAATCAAATCAAAAGTAAAAAAGAGGTCGTTTGTAAGCCAGGTGCTTCCTTTGAGGTTAAAAATCTGTTTTACAATGTGCCAGCGAGGCGCAATTTCTTAAAAAGTGATACCATTGAATTGGGTCATATCCAAACTGAGTTTGAACGCGTAGCCCTTGCCCACCCCGAACTACAATTTAGTTTCCAGCACAACGGACAAGAACTTTACCAGCTTCAATCTGGCAATTTACGGATGCGTTTAGCCGCCATTCTCGGCAAAGGGAGTAATGAGAAATTGGTCCCGATAGACGAGCAAACAGATATCGTGCGCATCAGTGGCTACGTCGGAAAACCCGAGCTCTCCAAAAAAAGTCGTGGCGAACAATATTTATTTGTCAATCAACGCTTTTTCAAAGACCCGTACTTCAATCATGCAATTTCAAAAGCCTACGACGGCATGATCTCCGAAAAGCACTATGCCAGTTATTGCATTTTCTTGGAGGTAGACCCTCAAAAAATTGATGTTAACATTCACCCGACCAAAACTGAAATCAAATTTGAGGAGGATCGCTTTATTTATTCGATTTTACTGAGTAGCGTCAGACAAGCACTTGGCAAACACAATATTTTCCCAACACTAGACTTTGAGGCAGAAAGCGCCTTTGAGGTGCCTTCTGAAATCAGAAAGTCAGAACCTGTAGTGCCGCAAATTGATGTTGACCCTTCTTACAACCCTTTTCAGAGTACCCAACGTCTAAGCGGTGGTTCAACGACAAAAAGTTTTAGCCCCGCTTTGCAGCAAGCAGGTTTTTCAAATCAAAATATTAGCCCAGACGATTGGCAGGCATTTTATCAAATCACCGAAACGCCAGAAGAACAGTCCGTTGAGATTTTTGAAACAGCACAAACCGCACATCAGTTTTTACTACACGACAAATATTTGGTAAGCCCAACCAAATCAGGCTTTCTGATCATCGATGTACGCCGCGCTAAAAACCGCATGATTTTCGATGAATTGATCCAACAATTTGTGTCCCAGCCTTTGTCTTCTCAGGCCTTATTGTTCCCGATAGAAAAACCGTTGGCCAAAGCTGCCAAGCTCACTTGGCAAGGCCAACAAAGTCTCTGGAATCAATTGGGTTTTTATTTCCAAATCCAAGACGACCAACTCATTCTCGAAGCTGTCCCTGCATTACTTTCTCAAGCTGACCTTGACCCCTGCTTAGATGAACTCACCGATGCTGCTTCTTTTTCGGATATTTCGGGCGGAGACATCGCACATTTCCTTGTCGCCAAATTGGCCTATTTTGGTTCTCAGCACTTTCGGCTTCAGCACAAAGAAGAAATCGAACACTTCGTAGAAACACTTTTTCAGTGTCCGCAACACAGCCACACCCCAAATGGCAAGGCCGTCATGTATACGCTTGGCTTTGATGAACTCGCTAAAAAATTCTAAATATGTTTCAGAACCTTCCGCAAGTAACTAAGAATATTCTACTACTCAACATCGCTTTTTTTGTAGCGAGTTTGTTGCTCTTGAGCCAAGGTATTGACCTGACACATTCACTCGGCGCGCATTATGTCAATTCGCCTTTCTTTGAGCCTTATCAAGTAGTGACGCATTTTTTCATGCACAGCACAGATAATTTTCTACATATTTTCTTCAATATGTGGTTGTTTGCCATGCTAGGTGCATACCTTGAAAATATCTGGGGTGCCAAACGCTTCTTTATCTTTTATTTGATCAGCGCCATGGGTTCTTTCGCCTTATACAACATGATTGGCTTTATAGAAATCATGAACCTCAAAGCCCAACTAGCCAGACAAATCGACCTCGATCAATTTGATTATTTTCTGAAGCATACAGTGAATTTGAATAGCGATCTCATTGGCCAAATCAATACTTACATCAATGAGAATCAAATCAGGGTAACTCCTGCTTTAGAAAATTACCTCGGTAAATCCATCACGCCAATGGTAGGGGCATCTGGTGGCGTTTTTGGCATCATGACCGCCTTTGCTATTTTGTTTCCAAATACCGAATTCAGACTTTATTTTGCCATTCCAGTTAAAGCCAAATACGTCGTGGCCGGTTATTTGCTTCTTGAGCTCTACCTTGCATTTGAAAATCAGGCCGGAGATAATGTGGCACACCTTGCACACATTGGTGGTGCTATTGCCGGCGCCATAATGGTGCTCGTTTGGCGCAAAAATGACCGCAGTAATTTCTGGTAAACCAACACTGATCGGCAAGCAATGAATCCTTTTGTAGCACAAATCAAAACGCAGTATCACAATGGCTCCATGACCATTCGTCTGATCATGGCCAATGTCTTTGTTTTTGGGCTCATTCAACTATTGAATGCGTTTGAAAGATTACAAATTTTAAACTTTTTAGAGCGCTTTCCACAAGGGTATTTAAGCCACTATTTATTTGCGTTACCCGTTTTTGAGTTCAGCATTATTTTTAAACCCTGGATATTGTTCACCTCTTTATTGGCGCACTTTGGATTTTGGCATTTATTGAGCAATTTGCTCTTTCTTTACTTTGCCGGAAGCACTTATGAAAAATTTTATGGCCCAAAGCGCTTGCTCCATGTATATATTCTGGGTGGTCTAGCGGGCAACCTCACAGAAATAGCTGCTCATCTGATCTTTCCGGCCTTACAAGGCAGTACATTTTCGGTTGTAGGGGCTTCCGGAGCCATCATGGCAGTCTTCATGGCGCTGGCAATAGGGCAGCCTCAACTCCAAGTGCAACTATTTGGTATCTTTCCGTTGCGTATTTATATGCTTGCCATCTTCTTTTTTCTCAAAGACTTGAGCGCCGTAGGCACTGCTGACTCTGTTGCTCATTTTGCGCACATTGGTGGCGCACTTTTCGGCATCTGGAGTATCCGACAATTTTGGCATATACGTCTTTCTAGATCCTGGCTTGGATTTCAATTCAGCAGCAAGCAACCACGCATGAAAGTTCAAAAAGGTGGGCGTCCGCTGACCGACGAACAATTCAGGGCCAAAAAACAAGAAAAACAGGCACGCCTAGATACCATTCTCGATAAAATCTCCAAAAAGGGTTACGACGCCCTATCCAAGGACGAGAAAGATTTTTTATTTCAACAAAGCAAAGATGTCTAGGCCACTCCGCAAGCTTTTATCGGCCCCATTTAAATTAGCAACAGCAATCACTTTAATTGGCTTGCTTTTGAGCTATTTGGCTCCATTTATTCATCCTTCTACGATTCCGTCTTTGCCTTTCTTTGGCCTGAGTTATCCAATTTTTTTGTTCCTGACGCTGGCTTGGTTGGTTATTTGGGCATTTTGGCGCTCAAAGTGGGCCATTTATTGCCTGCTTACTTTACTGATCGGTGGAAAGCTTCATTTTCGCAACGTTTCAACGAGTCGTACGGATAACAGCACGAACGTGTCCACAGGCATCAAAGTTTTAAGTTACAACGTGCGGCTTTTCGATTTATTCAATCCTTCATTTAATGAAGCGTTAAATTCCAGAAACGCTATTTTTCAGTTTTTAAATGCCGAACAACCCGACGTTTTGTGCCTTCAGGAATTTTACCGTCAGGACAAACCCACGCGCTTCGAAATTATGGACTCCTTGAACCGCATCATGCAGACCAAAGACTACCATGAGCGCAGCGCTCACAAAAGAAGAACAAGAGAAAATTACGGTATTGCCATGTTTTCAAAATACCCCATGATTGCCCGTGGAGACGTCATGTTTGAGGCACAAGGCGTCCAGGATTTCAATTACTGCATTTTTGCAGATATCGTTAAAAATCAAGATACTTTTCGCGTTTATAACGTCCACTTACAATCGATACGTCTGAATTCTGATCCGCATATTGAAGGCGAAGAAATGCAAACATACGGCAGTAAAAAAGGCGTAATTGCCGCATACCGAAAATTGCGCAGCGCTTTTGAAAAAAGAGCAGACCAAGCCAGAAGAGTTGTAGAGCACCTCAAAAGTTCGCCTTATCCTGTCATTGTTTGTGGCGATTTTAATGACACCCCTATGTCTTACACCTATAACCAATTTCAATTGGTTTTATTGGACGCCTTCAGAGGCAACGGTTTTGGACTCGGCACAACTTATGTTGGCCGCCTACCCGCAGGTCGAATTGACTATTTATTTTACAGTCCTTTGTTGCGGGTCAGTCATTTCAAAATTCAAAAACAGACAAGCAGTGACCACCGCGCCATCAGTTGCGTTTTTCATTCGTCAAAAGTATGATTGCCCTTATCGATTGTGGTTCATCTAAAACCCCTGCAATTGCTGCAGCACTCGAAGAGTATGTCGATGTGCAAGTAATAGGCCTCTTTGATTTCAAAGCAGAATTGCTTGACAACTTTCGTGGAATTGTGATCTCAGGTGCGCCTATTTTGCTTACAGAATTAGATCCAGAACCTTATCTAAAACATTTTAGCTGGGTCAAAACGTATCCAAACCCGCTACTTGGCATTTGCTTTGGGCATCAAATCTTGGGGCTCTTGCACGGTGCCCGGATTTCGAGAATGCGCGAAGACCGCGCTTTTCAAGAAATTGAAGTGCTCCAAGACGACCTACTTTTTGAAAGGCTACCCGATATTTTCGAGATGCAAGAAGACCATTGCGAACACATCTCTCTTCCCAATGGATTTGAACTAATCGCTTGTTCTGACGCCTGCATAAATGAAGCCATGAAACACAAGCAAATGCCACACTATGGTGTTCAGTTTCATCCGGAAGTATCTGGGAATTATGGACATGTATTATTGGCCAATTTTGCCAATATGGTGCAAGGCTAGTTATTTACCTGCAATTTGCAAAAGACGATTTTTGTCGAGAACAAAAATTTTACGCGTCTGGACTTCAATTATGCCTTCTTCCTTGAAGTCTTTGAGCAAACGAATGAGTGTTTCTGTTGCCGTACCTACAAAATTGGCGAGATCTTCTCGACTGAGGTTGATGGGCTCGTCGTCAAAAACATCCATCAAAATAAGCATCGTGAAGGCCAAGCGTTCACGAACTGACTTCTGAGCCATATTGGTGATAAAGTCGGCACGATCTGCCAATTCTTTGGAGAGTTCTTTAATGATGCCTTTTCGCAATACCGGATTGGTATCCATCATATTTAGGAAATCTTCTTTACCAATAAAGCAAATATTGCTTTCTTCTAGCGCCTCGGCAGCCACCTTGTAGGGTTCTTCGGTGAACATGGCTCTAAAACCAACCATTTCTCCGGCTTTGGCAATATGAATAATTTGTTCTTTGCCTTCGTCGCCGCGTTTGTAAATTTTAACCAAGCCTTGATTGATGCAGTACACGCCCCGAGGAAAAGAACCTTCTAAAAAAACAGCTTGGTGCTTTTTGTAATAGTTACATGCTCGGTGAGAATTAAGGTGATCGAGCTCATCGGTACAAAAGTGATTAAGTAAGGAGTTCTTCCTGCCAGTGCAGGTCTGACAAGTGACGTGCTTATGGGACTTCTCTAACATGGCGTTGAATAGCTAATCAAATATAAGAATTTTAGTCGAATTTGGAAAGCTGATAAACGTCATTTTTTTGGAATAAAAATAGCGGCAATTTTGTAGCATGACTAACGCTGAATTGATTCATAAATACAACGTTCCAGGCCCTCGTTACACCTCTTACCCCACCGTGCCATTTTGGAAAGATCAACCTCTTGATTTAGCCAGTTGGTTCGAAAGCTTGAACAAATCGATACAAAACAAACCAAGCTCTTTAGGCATCTACATTCACCTTCCGTACTGTGAATCTTTGTGTACTTTCTGTGGTTGCCATAAACGCATTACTAAAAACCATGCTGTTGAACAACCATATATCGATTCCGTATTGGCTGAATGGGATCTCTATCAGAAACACCTTGGTGACAATCTTACCATTAAAGAATTGCACCTCGGCGGAGGCACGCCTACTTTTTTTGCACCCGAGCAATTGATCCGGCTCACAAAAGGTCTAATTGGCAACCGAAAAATACAAGCAGATTCTTGTGAATTAAGCTTTGAAGCGCACCCCGGATCAACCACCTCAGCGCACCTCAGCGCACTCTTTGATATCGGTTATCGACGTATTTCATTTGGCATTCAAGATTACGACCCGCAAGTGCAAAAAGCCATCAACAGGGTTCAAAGTGCTGAACTTGTTGAGAAAGTGCACTTTGCAGCCAAACAACTGGGCTATCGTATCAATCATGATTTGGTTTATGGCTTGCCTTTCCAAAATTTGCTCGGATTTTCGCAAACAATCGATAAAACCATTCAACTTTTACCTGAACGCATTGCGTTGTACAGCTATGCGCATGTACCATGGGTAAAAGGCACAGGACAGCGTGGTTACAGCGAAGAAAACCTGCCAAAAGATGCACAAAAACGTGCACTTTACGAAATGGCCTATGACAAATTATTAGCAGCAGGGTATATTGCCATTGGGATGGACCATTTTGCTTTGCCAAATGATTCCTTGAGTTTGGCCTACCATCAAAAGAATTTACACCGCAATTTCATGGGTTACACCCACCGGCAGACCGACATCATGCTCGGTTTAGGCATGTCGGCTATCTCTGACGCTTGGTTCGCTTTTGCCCAAAACGAAAAAACAATTGAGGCCTATCAAGCGCGTATTCAAGAAGGAGAACTTGCCATATTTAGAGGACATTTACTCAATGCGGAAGAATTACGACTACGCCGACATATCCTTGATTTAATGTGTCATTTTGAAACTACTTGGCATCCTAACTTCAAGGAAAACGGGTTTTATCAAGTCATTATCGACAAATTAAAAGGCATCGAAAAAGATCAGCTCATCGATATCGACCAAGATAAACTTGTCATATTGCCCAAAGGCAGACCCTTTGTTCGCAATGTCTGTATGGCCTTTGACCTCGATTTACAACGCTCGCAACCAAACAAACCGCTTTTTTCAGCCACCATTTGAAGCAACAAGCCTGTTACCACTGTGGGGATGCACTTCCGTTAAGGCCAATAAAAATTGACCAGCAACTTTTTTGTTGCAATGGCTGCGCAACCGTTTATCAATTACTTGAGAAAAACGAGTTGGGTGCTTTTTACCAATACGAACCTATGGCGGGAAGCAAGCCAGGAAAGGAGCGAGCTGATCAATATGCATTTTTAGATTTACCGGAGATTAGAAAACGCTACATTACGTTTGAAAACGAACAGCAGGTGCGCGTCCGTTTATCACTGCCAGCTATTCATTGCTCTTCATGTATTTATTTACTTGAAAACCTGAGCAAATTAGAGACAAAAGTACTCCGCGTACAGGTGCATTTCGCGAGAAAAGAAGCCGCAATCGTTTTTGACCCTAGCCTCCATCTTTCTGATTTGGCATTGTTATTAAATTATATCGGATATCCGCCAGATTTTAGCAAAAACGAAAGTAACAAAAACAAGCAAGACCGCACTTTTCTTTTTCAACTTGGTATTGCCGGATTTGCCTTTGGGTCTATCATGCTTTGGAGCACCCCTGACTATTTCGGCTTGGGCAAAGACAATCCCCAATTTAGAAATTTCTCTGCCTACCTCAGCTTTGTGGTGAGTATTCCCGTTCTGCTTTTTTCTGCGCGCCCTTATTTTATATCAGCTTTTAAAGCAATACGTAGTAAAAACATCAATTTAGATGTACCGATTACAATTGGAATAATCGCGCTTTACACCCAGAGTGTCCTGCAAATATTCAAGGGAGAAGGTGCCGGATACATGGATAGTTTTGCAGGTTTTATCTTCTTTTTACTCATTGGTAAGTGGTTTCAGAACCTCACCTATGCATCGCTGTCGTTTGACCGTGATTTTAGCAGCTTTTTTCCGGTTGCCATTCAACGCGTAAAGCCTGACCACAGTAAGGAAATTATCCCTGTAGAGGCGCTGCAAACAAATGACATCATTGAAGTTCGAAATGAAGAGATTGTACCTTGCGATAGCGAATTACTGAGTGATGAAACTTTTATAGACTACAGTTTTGTAACGGGTGAAGCACTCCCTGTATTGCTTCAAAAAGGCGCACAAATTTATGCTGGAGGTCAAATTCAAGGAGCAGCCTGTAGGATGCGCGTGTTGGCCACCACTGATCGCAGTCACCTGACCCAACTTTGGAATGAAACCAAAGATAAAACACCTAAAAACGAACTGATTCGCTACCAAGATCGGCTATCGCGCTATTTCCTTTTCATCTTATTGGTAATTGCTGCAAGCAGCGCAGTTTCCTGGTATTTCATAGACCCCAGTTCAATTTTTAGGGTGGTAGTGGCGGTATTAATTGTGGCTTGCCCTTGTGCACTTGCCTTATCTGCTCCATTTACACTTGGCAACACATTGCGTTCTCTAGGGAAAAGTGGTCTTTATTTAAAGAATTCAAGCGTAGTTGAGGCGCTCACCACTATCGACACTATTGTATTTGACAAAACGGGCACGCTCACCGATCCGAATAGTTATGAAATCATAGAACAGCAAAATGAGCTCAGTGCCGATGAATTGGCTGTTTTTGTGAACTTGGCTAGACAATCCACGCATCCGCTCTCTGTTGCTTTTAG
>JBJTNX010000127.1:0-8442 GCA_046074325.1 Sphingomonadales bacterium | reverse complement strand
GAATACGTGCAAGAAGGCGCTTTTCATCACGGCGCGGCCTTGGCATACTACACTTTGTTTGCTTTCATCCCCATTATTTACCTCACCACTTCCATCTACGGACGCATTATCGGGCAACAAAATATGCGGGAAATTGTCGGGTCCATTTTAAAATCAGGTTTAGGTATTCAAGATAGCGGTTCAATCTTAAAGCTTGTTGAAAGTATGTCCATAGACAAACCCAATTTTTTCTTGGAATTGGCCAGTATTGGCATCTTATTGTACACCTGCTCTGCCTTCATGATTTCACTCAAGCGCAGCCTTAATGAATTTTTCAATGTCAGTAAAAAAAGCAGACAAGAGTCTAATTTATTCATGGAAATCATCGGTTTTCGCTTTGTGGGCGTATTGCTTTTAGCCATATTCGCCCTTGTAATCATTCTCTTTTATTTCCTACAAATATTTATTTTCTCGGCGCTAACCAGTTGGCTTCAATGGAACAATGGATTCGTAGATTTTTCATTACAAGTGCTCCAAGTACTCTTTACCCTTTTGTCGAATATTTTGATTTTCAGTCTAATATTTAAGTACATGCACAATGCCAAAGTAACATGGCGGGTCGCACGAAACGGTGCAATTGCCACGGCAATATTGTTGTATTTGAGCCAGTGGATCATTGGTTACTACCTGCAACATTATTTCGTAATGGGTACGTTAGGGGTAGCTAATTCCATTTTTATCATGCTGGCTTGGGTGCATTATTCTGCCCAAATTGTCTTTTTTGGTGCAAAATACACGTATCAGATTGGCAAAGTATACAACGAGCGTATCCAGACTGCCGTTATAGAAACGAAGGAGGTTTCCTAAATTCAAGTTTCGCATCTCTAAAGATGCTCGATGTATTGCGAATGGTGAGCAAGAAGCTCTTATTGCCGCCGATAGGTACATAATAAAAAGACAGCGCCCAACAGTGCATATTTCGGTTCAAGGCAAAGTAGGCGTTCGTAAGACGACCCTCTTGTAAATTGAAATTCATATTTCCCGATACATTCCAGCGCTTCGTGAAACTCAGATCACCACTCAGGACGAGTGTTTGAACAATGAGCCAAGGCGACGGATTGGTCGTCGAAATCGCTTGATTCGCTTGAATTCCGAATACATGTGAAATATTCATTTTCCACGGAATATCATAATAAATCGCACGTTCAGGATGCAAAGCATAATAATTGAAATCGGCATTCCAATCTTGCTCATTGAAGAGCGCGCTGTGATCTTGTAATTTCTTACGGTCTTTCTTTGGTGCTAAGACCATTGTTGTTGTGAGGTTCGTCGTGGTCAATCGACCTAATTGTTGGCTATTCTTCCAGGCATAAGCGGCTTGGGTTTTACCGGATGCATCCCAAGCATAAGGGCTCCATTGGGCATTGGAAACAAAATTGATCCAGTTGGCCGGGCTAATGCGCAAGTTTAAAGCCAAATCAGACAGCTGCATACTGTCTTTTGTGAAATCATAAAAACCAGTCAGTGAAAATTGGTCAATCAGTCTTAATTTTCGGTAACCGGTAATGGTATCCTGGTCAGATTTAAATTTGAGTTCGGCCGTATTATTGATACCAAATGTGAGTAAGGAGGCCTCGCGCACAGATCCGACTGAATAAACACTGCGTTCAAAGGGCGAATAAGTAATTGTGCTTTGATTCGGGCCAGCATTGACCGATACGAGCGGATTCCAGCCCGGCGTATAACGATAGCCTATATTGGGCGTCATGAGGTGACGCAAACGGGCTTGGCGTTTCCCGACAAAACGATAATACCCGTAAAGAACGGTTGTGGCGGTGAGGCTAAAATTCAGCTCATGCCGCATGCTCATTTGGCGAAGGGTGTCAACTTGGGTTTGGTTTGCCAACGGATCATAGGTTTTGGCAATTTGCTGAAAATTGATTTTATTGCCGTAGTTGAGGCTCGGATTGATTTTCACGGCATTTTTGAACAAACCCGCATTGGTTTGTATACTCAGACCCTGACTCACGCCATTCATAAATTGCTGACTAATTGCAGCGAAATCACCGTTAGTGAGCAACTCGTCCTGAAATTGTGAACGGTTCTGGGCTTCGAAATTGTAAGTAAGCCCTATTTGCTGTATGGTCTTTTTCCAATTCTTGTCTGCCGTTTCAAATACATTTTTAAATGGAAATATGCGCGTCACATTGACGTTCATGACCGGACTCGTTAGTGAAATATTTTTAGCAATCGAATTTTGCCTCAAGGACATTTTAAGTCCTGTATTAATGGGCTTCCCCGGGAAATTTCGGGCTAAGTTGATATCGGAGTTAAACGAATTGGAAAAATACTCCGGGTTGATTGGATCAAGTGAATTTTTGGATTGGTTGTCTGAGATGAAATTCACATTGGATGAAAAATCCCAAAATGGATTGGATTTGGGCGCTTTTCGGTGATTCCATGAGACTGTAACTTTATTGCGCTTGTCATTGGTAGGAAAACCGTTATTGAATTGCTGAAAACCCAAAGACAAGCGGCCATTGTAAGCATAGCGCTTGGCATAGTCCAGGTCGTTGCGCAAACCCCACGACCCACGGCTGTATATATTGGCATAAACGGAGGTCTGATAATGGTCATTGATCGGAAAATACCAACCGAGATTTTGAAAACCAAATCCGTAGGTAGACAATGGAATAAACTCTGGAAATAAAAGTCCGGACGTACGTTCTTTTTGATTGGTCGGAATAAAAGCAAAAGGAAGACCAAGCGGCGTTGGGATCCCAGATACCCACAAGTTCATGGGGCCTGTAACAATACGTTCATTTGGTACAAGAACACCTTTGCTAAGCTGAAAATGATAGTGCGGCTCGTCAAGATCGCAGGTCGTAAGAATGCCTTGACGCAGGTGAAGCTCTTTGTTTGTTTGTCTTTTGGCAGTACCCATTCGAAAATAGAATTCATCTTGCTTTATGGCCAAGGCCTTGATGAACGCCTTCTGGGTTTTGTAATTCATGCGCAGCGTTTCGCAGCGAATGGTCTCGGTACCTTCGGTAAGTTCGGGAAATTCAACCTTCGCATTTGTGCTATCCAATCTGTAGCTTGCTTCAACAATATTGGAGTCGATGTCAATTCGTATGTAGCCTGCTTTTATGGAGAATCCTTCACTCTGAACTTCGGCATTGCCATAAAGAAAAATGCGCCGATTGGGTACGTCGTGAACAATTCGATCACTTGCACGGTAAGTTACCACTTGATTTAAGCTTTCGCCATTCACATAAAGGGTGTCTTGCGCTGTAACCATTCCATTTGCCCACATTATTAACAATGCAGCGAAGAAAAGTTGTAAAAAGCGCTGGTTTGTGCTCAAGTTGCTTACTTAGATTTGTAATATGCAGGAAAAACGTACAAAGCTACCAATTTTCAATGGCTTGCAAAAGAACGCAGTTACCGTCATTTTATTGGGTGTGCTGGTGCTGTGTTGTAAAAGCCCCATTTGGTCCCAAAGCAGTAAGATCAAAACGGTAGTCATCGATGCTGGTCACGGCGGACACGACCCAGGTTGTCATGGCGCACACAATAACGAAAAAGAAGTTTGTTTATCGATGGCCTTGAAACTTGGCGCGCTGATCAAAGAGCGTTACCCAGAAATTAAAGTCATCTATACGCGCACCACGGATGTTTTTGTAGAACTCGCTGAACGCGCCAACATTGCCAACCGCAACAATGCGGACCTTTTCATATGTATTCATGCCAATGCCGGTAGTACCACCGCTTATGGTTCAGAAACGTATGTACTTGGCTTGCATCGAACTGACGCCCAACAAAAAGTTGCCGAACGCGAAAATGCAAGTATTTCACTTGAAGACGACAAAGGTGCTAAATACCGTTCTTATGACCTTACTCCAGATGGCATCATCGCTTTGCAATTTCAATTAGCGGTTTTTCACCGTCAATCCATCCTTTTTGCCGAGATGCTCCAAAAAGAGTTCAAACGAATTGGCCGCTATGACCGCGGCGTCAAACAAGCTGGGTTTTTAGTCCTTTACAAAACGACGATGCCCAGCGTCTTGATTGAAACCGCCTTCTTACCAAACCCAACAGAAGAAAAACTCATCGGGACAGCTGAAGGTCAGCAAAAAATGGCCCAGGCGATGTTTCAGGCATTTGTCAATTATAAAATGCCACTGAAGGGAAAACTGTTGTTGGCGGCACAACGCAACCAGCGCTCACAAACGAACCAAAACCTTCGGAAAACCCCAACGATAAACCCGTAGATTTACCGAAAGAGGTGCAAAAAGTGCAAGGATTGGTTTTTAGGGTACAAATCGAAACTTCAAACAAACCGCTGGCTTTGAAATCTAGTCATTTTCAAGGTTTAGAAATATTTGAATATCAAGACAATACGCTATATAAATACTGCGCTGGTGTCTTCCCCAATGACCTACAAGGTGCCAAAAATTATAAAAACGAATTGATTCAGAAAGGCTTTTCGCATGCATTTGTAGTTGCTTTCCTCGATGGAGAACGCATCAGTATTGAAAAAGCGATTAAATTAGCAGAAAAAAACTAGCTTGAAATTCTCCAAAGAAATCAAAGCCGCGCTCATCGCGCTATTAGCCATCGTAATCCTTATTACGGGCATTAACTTCCTCAAAGGCAATAGCTTTTTTGGTGGAGATGAAGTTTATACGGCTTATTTCCCTAATTCTGGCCAACTGATGGTTTCCTCGAATGTCACCTTGGACGGCGTTGAAATCGGCAAAGTACTGAGTATCAAATCTAATCCAACCGGAGACTCTTTACACAAAGTCAAAATGACTTTTAATATCCATAATCCAGATATCCGTCTGCCGAAAGGAACAATTGTTGAAATCGGTTCTTTGGACTTCTTTACCAAGGCCCTAATTGTTCATTTGCCAGTAACTGGAAACGGTAGTTTTTATAAAGCAGGCGCAACCATTCCGGGTAGGGTTTCTAGCGATGTTGTTTCGCAAGTCAAGGCCTATGCGGATCCCATCTCACAAAAGCTCCAAACCATGATGCTTTCTGTAGATAAAATGGTTGGATCACTCACCTCATTTTGGGACACAACAGCTACCTCTGAACTCGAAGGCAGCCTCAAACAAGTCAAACTCACCATCAAAAAATTAGGTAATGTGGCCGATGAGCTCCAGGGTTTTGTGGCATCGGAACGCGCTCAGTTCTCTAAAATCATGGCCAACGTTGAAGCCATTACCTTGAACCTGCGCAAAAGCAACGACCAGATTACCGGCATTGTAGGCAATGCCAGAAAAATCACTGATGAGCTCGTCACTGCTGATTTCAAAGGCACCATACTTGAGGCCCAGACCACGCTCAAAAAGTTCAATATGGTTTTATCTGAAGTGGAAAAAGGCCAAGGCACACTCGGCAAACTCATCCACGACGACAAACTCTACGCTGAGCTTGTTGCCACCAATAATGACCTTCAAAATCTCGTCACCGATCTCGAGGCGCACCCAGAGCGTTATGTGCACCTCTCACTCATTGGCGGCAAAACAAAAGGCCTTCAACTTTCAAAGAAAAACGAGGACAAGCTCAATCAACTCTTAGATAGCTTGCCTGAATAAATGTAAATCATGCAACAACTCATCTTTGGCGCACTCACGCTTGCAAGTTTTGGATTCTTCGCATTCAATCTCCGCAAAATAGCGCAAAACATCCACATGGGTCTGCCGCTAGACCGCACCGATCGCAAAGCAGAGCGTTGGCGTACCATGTTACTTGTCGCGCTCGGACAGAAAAAAATGTTTACACGCCCCATTCCTGCGCTTTTACATTTGGCGTTGTATGTCTCTTTCATGATTACCCAAATAGAGCTCATCGAGATTTTAGTGGATGGCATCAGTGGTTCTCATCGCTTTTTTCAAGATAGCTTGGGTGGCTTTTACACATTCGTTATCAGCTTTATCGAAATCTTATCCGTGTTGGCGTTTGTTGCAACCATCTTCTTTCTTGCACGTCGCAACATGCTCAAGTTACCGCGTTTCAACATGAAAGAACTCATTGGCTGGCCCACACAAGATGCCAATCTTATTCTTGTATTTGAACTCATTTTAATCAGTTTCATCTTTACCATGAACGGCGCAGACGAAGTTTTGCAATCCTATGCGGGCCATTCAAATGGTTTTGCGATTAGTACTTGGTTAGGCCCCATTTTATTTGGAGGAAAAGGCACCCACACCCTAGAAATTTTGGAGCAAATTGGTTGGTGGGGTCACATCGTCATGGTTTATACTTTTATGAATTACCTACCCTACTCAAAGCACCTCCACATTTTCATGGCTTTTCCGAATACCTACTTTTCCAAACTCGAACCTAAAGGGCAATTTACAAACATGCAGAGCGTGACAAATGAAGTAAAACTCATGCTGGACCCCAATGCAGACCCGTATGCCGCACCGGCTCCAGATGCAGTACCGTCTCGCTTTGGTGCAAAAGACGTCACTGACCTTACTTGGAAGAACCTCATGGATGCGTATAGCTGCACAGAATGTGGTCGTTGTACCTCTGCTTGCCCGGCAAATACCACAGGTAAATTGCTCTCACCACGTAAAATCATGATGGATACCCGCGACCGCATGGTAGAACTCGGCGATTTCAAACGCAAAAACGGTGCAGACGCCGAAGATGGCAAAAGCTTATTGGGATCATACATTTCAGAAGAAGAGCTCTGGGCTTGCACCAGCTGCAATGCTTGTGTTCAAGAATGCCCTGTAAATATTGACCCGCTGTCCATCATCATGGACCTTCGCCGCTTTCTTGTTATGGAAGAATCTAAAGTTCCGACAGAACTTACCGGCATGCTGACCAACATAGAAAACAACGGTGCACCATGGCAATTTGCGCAAACCGAGCGCATGAATTGGGCACAAGAAGATTAAGAAATTAGACGCAACATGAGTATACAAGTACGCACAATGGCCGACATGATGGCCTCCGGAGAAAGCCCAGATATCTTGTTTTGGGTAGGTTGCGCTGGCTCTTTTGATGATCGCGCTAAAAAAATCACAAAAGCACTCGTCAAAATTCTGAACCATTGCAAAGTCAACTTTGCTGTGCTCGGAGCCGAGGAAAGTTGCACCGGAGACCCTGCAAAAAGAGCAGGCAACGAATTCACCTTCCAAATGCAAGCGCTCATGAATATTGAGCTACTCAATGGCTACGAGGTCAAGAAAATTGTAACCGCTTGCCCCCATTGTTTCAATACACTCAAGAACGAATACCCTGGTCTAGGAGGCACTTATGAAGTCATTCATCATACGCAACTTATCCAGGACCTCATCAATACGGGTAAACTCACCCTTGCCGACAACGGTACATTCAAGGGCAAGAAAATTACTTTTCACGATCCGTGTTACCTTGGGCGCGCCAACGATGTCTACGAAGCACCGAGGGCACTTATCGAAAAATTAGACGCCGCCTTAGTAGAAATGAAGCGTTGTAAAACAAATGGCCTTTGTTGTGGGGCTGGTGGCGCGCAAATGTTCAAAGAAGCAGAAAAAGGCAACAAAGAAATTAATATTGAACGCACCGAAGACGCCATTGAAACGAGTGCAAGTATCATTGCAACAGGTTGCCCTTTCTGCAACACCATGATGACCGATGGCGTTAAGCACTTTGAGAAAGAGGAAGACGTAAAGGTCTTAGATATCGCAGAACTGATTGCCAATGCTGCAGATCTCTGATATTTTAACTCATTTTACCCCAACTTGTCGGGTTTGGGTTTTCATCGGACAACGCCAGCTTGATTCCACAGAAGAAGCTTGGGCCAACGAACAACTGGAAAGTTTTACTTCTACCTGGCAAACGCATGGCAAAGCGATGAACGCTACCGGTTTTGTTTTTGCCCAACATGCCTTGGTTCTTGTGGCCAATGAAGAAGGTGTGAAGGCCTCTGGCTGCTCTATGGATAAAATAAATCACCTCGTTAAGCAAATGGGCACAGCCCTCCATATTGATTACTTCAATCGCATGAACACGCTCGTCTGGGACAACAATAATTGGCAACTCGCCAAATTCTCCCCAACGGAAAACCGCCGCACTGTTTCTGCAATGACTCAGTTGCTGGGAGAGTTGGTGTAGTCATTTCAGATTTTGAAATTGTTTTAGTAAAGTATCGTGTATCAATAATGAAATTCTACGCCCTTTTCTTTATCATTCTCCTTTCGATCCTCGGAATTATTGTTTTGAGCTTTTTCCTTTGGGCAATATCTAAACTTCATGTTTAAGCATACCTCATTCATCACTCCTAAAAACCTTGATGGCATAGAACTCACATCTTTGAGAGAACACATTTCTATTCAGTGGATTTACTGAACATATTTTGTACCTTTGTAGGTACGTTTGTGGGATATAATTCCACATGGCACCAATACTTGAATATTTTAACGGACTTCGTATCGAAATCTATAGTCGTGAACA
>JBJTNX010000126.1:0-4019 GCA_046074325.1 Sphingomonadales bacterium | reverse complement strand
AGTTCCAGCACAAGTTAAAGAATTGCGTACTACAGCCTATACCGAAATATTCAAAGAGGAACTCGATACGCTCGATCCTCAAGCAAAAGAAGTGTTGGATAAGGTCGTGAGTTACTTAGAGAAAAAATACATCAGTGGCCCCATGAAATTAGCCAAAGAAATCATTCTCAATCATGCCGACTAAACCGTTCATTCGCATTGGCACAAGAGGCAGTGACCTCGCGCTTTGGCAAGCAAATTTTGTAAAGGCTCAATTAGAAGCACTCGACTGTGAAGTCGAAATTCAAATTATAGTTACCCAAGGAGACCGCATCCAAGACCTCAGCTTTGACAAATTAGAAGGCAAGGGGTTTTTCACCAAAGAAATCGAAGCCGCCTTGCTCAATAACGAAATAGACCTGGCAGTCCATTCTCACAAAGACTTAGAAACGACTCAACCCGAAGGGCTATGTATTGGCGCTGTCTCGTACCGCGAAGATCCTTCAGAGCTTTTACTGATGCGCAAGGCTGCTCAAGACCCAAATCAATTATGGGGGCTGCAACTTGGCGCCACTATCGGGACCTCATCGGCGCGTCGTAAATCGATTATCAAAGCGTTGCGTCCAGATTTGCAAATTGAAGAACTCAGAGGAAATGTACCAACGCGCATCGACAAACTCCGAAACAGTCAATACGATGCTATATTATTGGCCAATGCGGGTGTAAGCCGCCTCCAACTAGATACCTCTGATTTACATACTGTCGTATTAGATCCGACGGTATTTATTCCTGCACCGGCTCAAGGTGTTCTCGGGTTGCAAATAAGACAAAACGACAGCACAACACAAGCTATAGTTAGCCAATTGAATCATTCAGAAGTTGCTGCCCAAATAGCACTGGAGCGCGGTGTATTACAGCAACTACAGGGTGGTTGTCAGTTGCCGCTTGGCGTCTATTTTGGCCCCGATAAAATCTTTGCTGCGCATGCGCCCAATGCAGCAACTCCCGCGCAATTTTATCAATTCGAGCACAGCGCCAGTATTTCTGAAATCACGGCAGCCTTCCAATAAAATGTCGTGGCTATTTATTTCCAAAGATCCCGAAGACCTCCACCATGGGTTAAAGCAACTTCATGATAAAGGGGTGCTTGAAGCAAAGTCCCTGATCGCGTTCGACGCATTGCCATTTGACTGTCCGCCTGCACACGATATCCTTTTTTTAGCAAGTATTCGGGCTGCTGACTTCTTTTTTGCGCGCTGCAATACAAACGCACTCATTGCCTGCGCAGGCATAGAAACTGCCGAAAAAGTAGCGGCTAAATACAACAAGGAAATCGCATTTATTGCGCAGCGATCAGACCAGCCACAAATTGAAACCATTCATTTTAATCAATGGAGAGCCGGGAGAAAAGTTTGTTTTCCAAGTAGCCCTATATCCATAGGCTCCTATGCCGCTTTGCTTCCCGAAAACGAAAAAATCATACTACCGGTCTACAACACAACTTTCAAGGAAAGCCAAATTGAACCCAAAGACATCTATATCTTCTCGTCGCCGAGCAATGTTTTGGCATTTTTGAAATCCAACAGCATTGCAAAAGAAGCGCGGGTTGTAGCTTGGGGCAGTTCTACTGAACGCGAACTCATTCAAAACGGCATCAACGTCAGTTATGTGCTGCGCGCACCACAACAAGCCGACTTACTCAATTGGCTCAATAAAGTACTTTAATCGTATATTCGGATATGCAATTTGAACAATCTGAAAGCATCAGTCCCGATTTAATTCATTTGTTTGAAAATACCGTACTCGGGACCAATGGCGCCAAATACAAGCACCTCGATGTAGCGCAAAGCGTCGGGCATACCGATCATCCGCTGAGCTTTTCATTGCGCAGAAATCAACATTTATTGGCCAACATCACCTTTTGTAAACGCCCATTCGGGCTGTACCTCAGGTATTTTACTTTTGATAAACGCTTTCAATCGAAAGGAAAGGCCCGAATGAATCCAAAATCGCAAATCAAAAAAGACATCGAGGGTGTTTTTGAAGATATTACGTCGCGTTTTCCAGGAGCGCAAAATTTTTGCTACGCGTACATCGATGCAAAAAATGTCCGCAGCAAATGGATGAGTGAAACCTTTGGCTTTCAAACCAAAGCCAAATTAGCTACCCAAAGTTTCAGCAGAATTTGGCCTAAACGAGACCTCACCTTAAAAGAAGAAGGCATGAATCAAGCGCTTTTTGAAACAATCGAAAAGCAATACGGCCATTATACCGCTTATTTTACGCACTTCTTTGAAAACGGTACCGCTTACTCCATTTTCGATCCAGAAGGAAACCGCTTGGCTTTTGCTCAATTTCATAAAGTGCGGTGGGAAATCCAAAGATTGCCCGGAAAACTGGGCGGCTTACAAGTTCATTTATTGCCCTATATTCCTTTACTAAATAAATTGATCCAACCCAAAGCGCACACTTTTCTGGTGCCCGATGTCGTTTGCAATCCGTCGGGGAATATCAGAGACGTGGAACGGTTATTTGAAGCAGTGCTTGCCCAAAAAAAGTTGCATTCTATACTTTGGTGGAACGACACCAGAGATGGACTCTATCAAAAAGCAAAGCAAAAATTCAAATGGGGCTTATTGCATCGACTCATTGGCGTAGCCGAAGTTGATGTCGTGTTCAGAGGCGATTTTGAGCCAAAAACGCCCATTTTTGTGGTGGCTTTTGATATGGTGTAAAGAAAATCAGTAAGATAGAAAACGCGTCAGCAGCAGTTCTTTCAATCGTTTATCTATAGCTACTTTCTCTGATAAGTAATAGGCGTACTCCTCGGTTGTGAACAACCCAAGCACCATTCCAATGAGTCTTTGAAGGAGCGCTGGATTTTTAGAAAATAAACGACTCAGCTGTCTTCTTTTTTCCTCGGGTTGATGAAGTTCCTTTATTTTCTTAAACAAGGGGTTACGACTCCATTCTTCAAGGAGGATTTCGTGTTGAAATTTCAAAATGGGTCGCAATACCTCATTTTGAAATTTTTCTATCGGTGAAGTTTCCAGCTCCTCTCTAAGTACTTCTGGTCTTAGTTCAACCAGATTTACGTTTGGTCTCATGCTTTTTCAGACAAATCTAGAAGCCGAATGTTCGGATAAAACTCATTCAAGTAAGATTGAGCGCGCTCTTCGTCTGGATGGGTAGCAAAAAATAAGGATTTACATTTTGGTAAGCTTTCGGTTAAACGCACGATGTATCCTTTATGACCAGCGCGCATTTGTTCTTCAAGACCCAACACCATAAACAATTTAAGTTTTTTGATATTGTAGCCATTTTGAAAATAGAGCTCAGCCATACGGCGCGTAGTGCCAACAATAATCTCGGTGCCATCAAAAAGATCGTTGCGCTGCTGCAGCTTATTGCCTTTTTCAACAACGAGATCTACTGTGAGGTCTTTGATTTTTGCCAACTTCACAAATTGTGCATGAATGGCTCTGGCTTGCTCGTCAGAGGTGCACAGAACAATGGCACGTGGCGAACCTTCCTCTGGCTGCGGAACGGCCGCATCAATAAATGGCCAAAGTTCATTTTGATACTGTTCCGGAAGCGCGCTAACTAATACATAAGGAAGCGCTTGAAGCGCTTTTTGAATACTTTCCATTGTTAGGATTGCAGTTTAGGGTTGTCGAGATGTCGGGTGGCATCGCGTTTGGTTTTTTTCTCGAGGTTTTTTTCTAAAGCCGCATCTAGGTCGATGCCTGTCTGGTTGGCCAAGCAACACAACACAAAAAGAATATCTGCCATTTCATCGCCAAGATCCTTATTTTGATCGCTTTCTTTTTCTGACTGTTCGCCGTAGCGCCTTGCCATAATTCTGGCTAATTCACCGACTTCTTCCATTAAAACGGCCATATTGGTCAGTTCGTTGAAATAACGAACGCCAAGTGTTTGGATCCAGTGATCAACTTTTGCTTGCGCTTCTTTGATTTCCATAGTACAAAGGTACCAAAACCTCTCGTTGATATGCTTACCTTTGTGTAGTATGGAAAAAT
>JBJTNX010000125.1:0-5790 GCA_046074325.1 Sphingomonadales bacterium | reverse complement strand
GTCGATGAGTGTTGGCGAGAAAGCAAATGGTGTATCTGTTTGCGTAACGCGTTGTACGGGTGCGTCGAGGTAATCGAAGGCATAGCGCTGCAAGTGGTAGGCAATTTCAGAAGAGATGCTAGCCAATGGCCAAGATTCTTCTACAACCACACAACGATTGGTTTTCTTGATTGATTCAACGATGCAACCGTAATCAATTGGGCGAATAGTGCGCAAATCGATGATCTCTACACTGATGTTATCTTTGGCCAATACTTCGGCTGCTTCTTGGGCTACTTTGATAATTTTTCCAAAAGAAACGAGTGTGATGTCTGAACCTTTTCTTTTGACGTCAGCTACGCCTATTGGAATGATGTATTCGCCTTCAGGAACTTCACCTTTATCGCCATACATTTTTTCTGACTCCAAGAAAACAACTGGGTCGTTGTCACGGATAGCTGCCTTAAGCAAACCTTTTGCGTCGGCTGGGTTGGAAGGCGTAATGACTTTGAGCCCTGGTACGTGTGCATAGAAAGCTTCGAAACTCTGAGAGTGTGTTGCTGCCAATTGGCCTGCAGTACCATTTCCACCGCGGAATACGATTGGGCAACCATATTGACCACCAGACATCTGGAGCATTTTGGCTGCAGAGTTAATAATTTGATCCGCTGCTAATATGGCGAAGTTCCAAGTCATGAACTCTACAATTGGACGCAAACCGTTCATGGCTGCACCAACCGCAATACCCGAAAATCCTAACTCGGCAATTGGCGTATCGATTATTCGCTTTGGGCCAAATTCATCGAGCATGCCTTGCGATACTTTGTAAGCACCATTGTATTCGGCAACTTCTTCGCCGAGCAAAAATACGTTTTCATCGCGACGCATTTCTTCGGACATAGCTTCTCTAAGGGCTTCTCGGAACTGTAGGGTTTTCATAGTGTCATTTTTACAATTTGCAAAATTACAAATAAGTCAGAAACTTCAAATGTTTATGCCACTTTAAGTGTGGCAATTTTTGATTTTCCAAATTGTTGGGTAGCGTAGTTAAGGTCTATATGAAGCAATTTAGAAGAACTACTAGGTAATTCAAACATGGCATCGGTAAGGATTGCTTCGCAGATAGAACGCAAGCCACGGGCGCCCAAGCCAAATTCCATCGCTTTTTGAACAATGAAGTCCAAGACATCTTGGTCGAGTTCCAATTTAACACCGTCCATGTCAAACAACTTTGTGTATTGTTTGATGAGTGCATTTTTAGGCTCTGTTAGGATGCGTTTGAGGTCTGCTTCTTTGAGTGGCTCAAGGTATGTGAGAACAGGGAAACGACCAATGAGCTCAGGGATGAGTCCAAAAGAGCGAATATCTGTCGGGGTAATGTATTTAAGCAGAGAATCTGATTCGATGGTTTGCTCATCTAGTGTAGAAAAACCAATTGTTTGTCGGTTAACACGGCTGGCTATTAATTTCTCGATGCCGTCGAACGCACCACCGCAAATAAACAAGATATTTTTGGTGTCGATGGAAATCATTTTTTGCTCAGGGTGCTTACGTCCACCTTGAGGTGGCACATTGACGGTAGCACCTTCTAATAGTTTCAGTAGCGCTTGTTGTACGCCTTCGCCAGAGACATCTCGAGTGATACTCGGGTTGTCGTTTTTACGCGCAATTTTATCGACTTCATCGATGAATACAATACCCATTTGTGCACTTTCTACATTGTAGTCGGCAGCTTGCAAAAGACGCGACAAAATACTTTCGACATCTTCGCCGACATAACCGGCCTCAGTGAGAACAGTGGCATCGGCAATACAAAAGGGTACATTGAGTAATTTGGCGATCGATTTAGCCAACAAGGTTTTGCCCGTTCCGGTGCGCCCTACGAGAATGACATTCGATTTTTCTATTTCGACATCGTTTTCATTGGTTTTTTGTTTCAATCTTTTGAAGTGATTGTAAACAGCTACGGAAAGCACTTTTTTAGCATCTTGCTGCCCAATTACATACTGGTCAAGATGTGCCTTGATTTCTTGAGGCTTTAATAAATTTAGACTGCCAATTGCAGCTGGTACAGCCGCTGGACTCGAAGAGAGTTCTTCTTGAACTATTTTACTGGCTTGGCTAGCGCAGGAGTCACAGATGTGTCCATTGATGCCGGCAATAAGCATATTGACACCCGAACGTGGCGAGCCACAAAAGGAGCAAGTGGTTTCTTTTTTAGCCATTGGTTATTTAGGATTACGCAAAAGAACTTCGTCGACCATGCCGTAAGTTTTGGCTTCTTCGGAGGTCATCCAGTAGTCGCGGTCTGAGTCTGCCCAAACTTTATCGTAGTCTTGTTTGCTGTGGGTGGCTATAATATCGTAAAGTTCTTTTTTGAGTTTTTGGATTTCTCTGGCTGTGATTTCAATGTCAGAGGCTTGGCCTTGTGCGCCACCTAGAGGTTGGTGAATCATGACGCGCGAGTGCTTGAGCGCGCTGCGCTTACCTTCGGCACCAGCACAAAGCAATACAGCACCCATAGAGGCCGCCATTCCGGTGCAAATAGTTGCAACATCTGGACGAATGTATTGCATGGTATCATAGATGCCCAATCCGGCGTATACAGAGCCACCCGGTGAGTTTAAGTATATTTGAATGTCTTTTTTGGCGTCAACAGATTCTAAAAAAAGCAATTGAGCATTGATGATATTGGCAACTTGGTCATTGATGCCCGTGCCTAAGAAAATGATGCGGTCCATCATGAGGCGAGAGAAAACGTCCATTTGCGTCATATTCAGCGGGCGTTCTTCAATGATGTATGGCGTCATTGAAGATTCGATGTAATGATCGACGTACATGCTGCTGATGCCCATGTGTTTGGTGGCGTATTTGCGGAATTCGTTGCTATCCATTGTGTTTTATTTTAGAGTCTCAAATTTAGTTATAAAGGTTGGCTTTGTCCATCGAAACAATCCAAAAAAAAATCCTGGAGCACCAGGATTTTTTTATAATTGGTTGTATTTTAATTTATTTCACGAGCTCAATGAAAGAGGCATCGTTCATCATTTTAATGAACTCGCGGTCTTTGCTCGCTTTTTCTTTGAGTGCAGGATTCTTAGCAATTGCTGTTTTCAATTTGGCAACGACTACATCTGCACTGGCGCCATTGCGTGCCTCGATGATCGCTTTTAAGTAAGCTAATTCTGCCGTTTCAGTTAAAGAAGCACTTGCTTTTTTAGCAGCATCTAGTTTGTTATTGAGAGTGAGTGCGAGTACTTTGTTGTAGCTATCTTGGGTGATGTTCTTTTCAGCTGCGCTGTAGTTACCTTCCATGATATCGATGATGCCTTGGTTGTAATTGTAAACGCTTGTTTTAGCTGAAGACAATAATTTTTTGGCAGCTGCGCGATTGCCTTCGAGAATTAAACTTGCTGCCAAGTTGTTGTTGGTTACAGGAATAGCTTTCAGCTCGTTTGCTTTTTTGAAAGATGCTGCGGCAGCTTTTGTATTACCTAATTCGAAGAGTGTTGCACCGAGGTTGGTGTGCGTACGGTGGTCGTTGGAATAGTTTGCCGCTGCAATACCGTAAATGCGTGCTTTTTCGTTGGCATCTGTTGTCAATTTGCCGGCTGTGAAAAGCAATTCTTCTACAGATAATGTGTTCGGATTTTGAACAGAAGCGGTGCGTAATTCGTCGTCAGTAAGGCCGTATTCGGTGTATTTAACAACAATGACAGCGCGGCGGATCATAGGGAAAACATCGCGCTCGAGTTCAGTGTATGCTTTACCGAGGTTGATCATGTCTTTTTCGCGTTGCTCTGGATCTTTGGTCATTTCGAGAATACGAATAAATAAGTTTTTATCCGCTTCAGGAATAGTGGTTGTTGCAGCTAACTGACTTTTGAATCCTTCGAAATCTTCTCCAAATTTTGCCAATGCATAAGCACTGGTATCAGCATAAGCGGTTAGTTGTGCTTTTTTCATGAGGTCAGTTAGCGCTTTGCGGGCAGCAACTGTACGGTCAGAAGAAAGGTTGTCGTTTTTGGCTACTTCGCCGTCTGGAGAAGCATAGCCATTGATTTCGATGCCGGTAATTTTAATTTTAGGATTGGTTTGTGCAGCTTGCATCCAAGCCATGAGTGCAACTACATCAGCGTCTTTGATTTCGCCAGCGCGCACATCGGACTTTCCTTTTTCAAAGTTGATGGTAGCGGTTGTCGTTTTGTCAAATTGACGTACCAAAGCGTCTTGTTCGGTAAGTACTTTGAATGTTTTGTCGACGAGGTAAGGCGTAATGATGGTTGCGTCGGCAATTTTGGTTTCTGGAAGTGCGCCTTTTTCTTTGGTTTGCTTGTAGAGCTTGCCAGTGATCACGAGGTCAGCAGCTTCCATTGACGGATCATAGGCTAATGTTTGCTCGAAGGTAGCAGTACCACCTGTTTTGAAGTCAATGGTGGTGCCGTTTCCAGTTACTTTAGAACCATTGATATACCATGTACCCACAGCTGTAGAACCCAATTTAGGCGTAATTTCAGCTTTGGCTTTTTTCTGGATGCCTTTTTCAGGAACATTCACAGTAATGCTTACTTTGACAGAATCTCCGTGCATTTGCAAAGGATTCGGATTCACGGTGTAGGTGATGTCTTTGACGAGGTCACAAGAAGCAACAAAAAACGCTGCAGTTCCTATTAAAAGAGTACTGTTGAAGCGATTGAAATTCATGAGTATATTTTTTATGATTCCTTGCAAAATTAAGGAATAAATTTAACTTACTCAAGTTTGCCCCTTTCTTAAGGTAAATTATTACGTTTTACATGGGATAAAAGTCCAACTCAAGGGCTTTTAATGGTTCCAGTACAAAAGGCCTTTCGTGGTATCGAGGATGAGGAATTTGTAAATAAGGTAGATTGATGCAAAGGTTTTCGTAGAAAATAATATCGAGGTCAATACACCGATCTTCGTAATCTTCTATAGTCTTTACCCTGCCTAGTTCTGCTTCAATCTTTTGCAAGGTTGCTAATAGGTCGGTGGGGGTTAAATCTGTGAGAAGTAAAAGGCAGCCATTAAGAAAAGTATGCGAAGAGGTAAAACCCTGGGGTTCACTTTCATAAAAGGGGGAAACTTTAGCTACTTTACCGCATCTTTCATTTAATAATTGAATGGCGCTTGCAATGTTTGCTTCTCTTTGACCAATATTTGCGCCAAAGGCAATGACAACCCTATTGTTACCAGTTAGTTCCATTTAAAAGTCTTGACCAATTCTTGTAGATCTGCTTTTAAGTATTGTAGCGTTGGACGCAAGGAATCATAATTGGGTCTGCAATTCAAGAGGACTTCACCTCTTAAAAAATGTTGGCTCGAGTCGGTCAGGTAGAATTGGAAATTTGTGGCCACATTCCCTTTGAGCTCAAAGAAAGTACCATATACTTTTTTACTCGGTTCTACAATTTGTTCAAAATCAATTTTATCTGCCATGATTTTGTGCTCATCTACTTTGTCATTGGCAAAATTAATGATCTCGGGTAAAGAATCTTTGGAAGGAATACGAAGATAGTATAAGAACAAGGTGCCATTGAGTGGGCCGAGGTCAATTTCTTGCACACTGTAATTGTTTTTGGCTTGTTCAAAATGTTTAGGCATAAATAAATCCGACAAACGGAATCTAAAAGACTGTGGGCTCAGGTATTCTCGGTAGCTGTGTTCAGGAAAATCGGTGCGCAAAAAGGTGCTTGGCTTAGGTACCGGTTCCGATTCATTACAGGAAATTACGAGGATGCTCAGGCTAGTGAGAAGTAAAATCTTTTTCATGTACGACTACTTTAACTGATT
>JBJTNX010000124.1:0-3760 GCA_046074325.1 Sphingomonadales bacterium | reverse complement strand
CGAAATCAATATTCGACATGGCATTATTAGCAGGGATATCGTCTGTTGAATCTGCTGTAATGTTACGAGAAATGGAGATATTACCAGGCGTAGCTGGCGGAGTGTAGAAAGTTGTTAACTCAAGGGCAACCGTATCCAAAGAGGCAATGCTTACAGGGGCTGAAGAACCTGTCCAAGCACCGTTATTGGCGTTGATGTTAAGTTTTACGTTTGTTTGGGCATTGACGCCACCATTGAATGCATCGGCCGCAAATTCGATTTCTGTAACTTGCTCATCAGGAATTTGGAAATATGGTAAACCTAGAGATCCCCAGTAAGAAGAAGTTACAGATAAGTCATTGGTTGGGTTGGTTACGATTTTAACGTCGTCAAGATACCAGCCATAGGTTACCCATACGTTTGGATTGGTTGCTGAACCAGGATAATTAGTTGTCCAAGAGAAACGCACCCAAATTGGACTCGGGTTAGCGGTTAGGAAAGTTGCTAAATTGATGATTTTGGTATCTGGGTTGGCATAAGCAGAACCGCCAGCCGCAGAAAGCACGGGCTTGTCAAGGTTGTTGCCAACTGTTACCCAAGTGGTGCCATTTGTAGAAATTTGAATTTCTTGAAGGTCGTTGAAACGTGCACCATATTGCTGGAACTGCAATGAAACTTGGTTACTGCCGCCTAGTGCAGCAATATCAATTGGTTGGGCGGTTGTTAGGGTGTAAGTGACATTCAAAGCCTGGGTGCCTGGAGTAGCAGTTGGATCTCCATTTACTAATTCGGCATAGTTGCCTCCAGAAGTAGAAGTAATACCATTATTTGACCACCAGCCGTCATTAGTTGCATTGATATTCCAACCAAACTCAATGCCGCTTTGGCCAGCGTTGTCGATTGTCCAGTTGGCAGCGTTGGTAAAGTCATCTGACCAAAGTGTAACACCGAGGATTTTCTCATCGGCAGGAGCCTTGGTAGTTTCTTTAGGGGCCTTTACAAGCTCCTGGAAAGTTTGTATGCGCGGCGCTTTTTGGGCATAGGCTACCGAAGCAATGGCGCTAACAAAGAGTAATAATTTTTTCATTGTCTAGAATTTAGGTAATAAATATAGTGAATTCTATGCGTCCTTCAAAAAAGGCAAGCGATTTCTCCCGTCGTGTAAGTCCTGATACGTGAGTGTAACAACAAATAATCCTTCTTGTTCTGTGGGCGCAAGTAATGGAGTGCCATACAAATCAATTGCCTGACTGTGTCCGTTGTAAATTAAACCGTTCGCATCGGTACCGACCCGATTACAGGCTAAAACATAACTTTGGTTTTCAATTGCTCTAGCACCCAGTAAAATATCCCAATGTTGAATGCGGGTATGAGGCCAATTTGCAACATTTAAAAGTACATCATACTTGACACTCCCGTCCTCAGTTACAATGTTTCGCACCAACTCAGGGAAACGCAAATCATAGCATATTTGAAGGTTAAACTTCCAATCCTTATAGCATACGATCGTTTCTTTATTCCCGCTTAAATAATGAAGGTTTTCACCACCCAAGCCAAAAGCCTTGCGTTTGTCATAGGTATGAATATTGCCATCCGGGCACACAAAAACCCCTCGGTTGTAATGATGGCCGTCACTGACCATCATAGAGGTGTAAATCGCTATATCCCACTTACATGAAAGATCCTGTAAAAACCTTATGCCTTCGGAATTAGACCAGTCGTCTGCATAAGAAACATCCATACTAAAGCCGGTGTGGAACATTTCGGGTAGCAACAGCAAATCAAGACTTTTAAAATCAGGTGAAAATGAAACAATGCGGTCAAAGTTGGACGTTTTATCTTGCCAAACTTGATTAAATTGTAAAATGCCAACTTTTAAATCTTGCATAACCTATCCAGAGCTGATTGTAATGTTTCATTGGTTTTTGCATAACAAAAACGAATTAACTTGCGGTCATCACCATTTGCATTGAAAACAGAAAGTGGAATTGCAGCTACGCCATGTTCTTTCGTTAGTCGAATGCAAAAGTCTGTATCGGATTCGTCGGAAATTTGTGCATACGAAGCCAATTGAAAATAACTTCCTTGAGCAGGAAATAATTCAAAACGAGAGGAGGCCAATTGCGCTCTAAAAAAATCGCGTTTTTCCCGGTAGAATGTTTTCAGTTCATTGACGTCAACTTGCGTTAAATAATTGGCCAAGGCAACCTGTGTGACACTATTTACAGAAAACACCAAGAATTGGTGCACCTTATGAATTTCATTCATCAAGTCAGGATGACAAATCAGATAGCCGAGTTTCCAACCTGTAACATGAAAAGTTTTTCCAAAAGACGACACAATTATGGCGCGATTGCGCAATGCAGCCCGCTGATGTATGGATTGATGCTTTTCGAAAGCAATAAATTCGTACACTTCGTCGGATAATAGCAATAATTGAGGATGTGCGACCATTAATTCTTCCAAAGCAATGAAGTCAGCTTCTTCCCAAGTGGTACCACTGGGATTATGCGGATTGTTGATAATCAGCAACTTCGTTTGGGAATTGACATGCGCACTTATCAGTTCCCAATTTGGTTTGAATGAAAAATTAAGTGGTATACGTACGGGTTGAGCACCGCACAACAAAACAGGAGCTTCGTAGCAGTCGTAACTGGGATCCAGAATGATGACCTCCTCGCCGGAATGCACCAATGCCTGAATTGCTGTAAAAATAGCCTGGGTAGCCCCAGCAGTTATCAAGATTTCGTGTATTCCAATCTTTCGCTGGTATTGCCTATCTATAAGCGCTGCTATTTGTTCTCTAAGAGAAATCAAGCCAGCCATTGGGGCATACTGATGAGAATTACTATGGGCCGCGTCAATGAGCGCTTTTTGAAGCTGCGTGTCAATTTCAAAATTAGGAAACCCCTGCGCCAAGTTGATGGCGTTATACTCTTGCGCCATTGCAGACATGGTCGTAAAGATAGTGGTGCCTACATGTGGAAGTTTTGAATCCACAGATTGCTTATTGACCGGAAAGTAACTTTTTAGCTTGATCTAGACTAATGCGGTTCTTGTTGTTGAAGGCAACAACAAATGCGCTTGGATAGCCGTTACTGCGCAATTCGTTCTGTAGTTTCACGGCGTCGTCAAGTGAGCGCAAACCGGTACCTAAACAGTATTTAAATTGGCCTTCATGCTCGTATTCATAGACGTCTTCGCGATTGAATTTGGCTGTAGCGTTAGGAATCTGTTTGTCGGAAGACTCGACTTGAACACGGAAATGAACGCCGGTCATGTCTGTTGGATCTTCGAGGTTTTTGAGACGGAAATCAGCAGCACCTTCGTCTTTAATGACAAAGTTGACATTGCCGCCTTCTGTTTGTGTACCACCCTTAGGAGCTACTTTTGCAGAACCCGTAGAGATATTTAATGACTTGATGATGAATTCCGTACGACGATTCAACTGGTTTTCTTCATCAGAACACTTAGAGCGAATACGACCCTCACATGGGCAATCTACTTTCAACTGGGTCTCGCCGTAACCTTTGTAAGTGATGCGATCAGGACTAGATATGCGTGCCTTGATGTAATTGGCAGCATTTAAAGCACGTCGGTTTGAAAGATCTTGGTTGTAAATTGCAGGACCGCGACAATCGGTATGTGAACCTAGCTCAACTTCTATTTTCGGATGCTTGTTCATGAATCGAACCACTTTATCGAGTTCAATGATGGCATCAGGACGAAGATCGGCTTTGTCGAGGCCCTGCAATTTACAACCAAGATCTTTCAAACCGAC
>JBJTNX010000123.1:0-4702 GCA_046074325.1 Sphingomonadales bacterium | reverse complement strand
GTAGGGAGTGCTTCTTAGGAAGACTTAGGGACTCAGTACCGGGTTCTACAATTTAATAACCGTTAAGTGACTATTTCATACACAATTGCAACTTCACATTGGAGAGGTCAGCATCGTGAACCAATCCGGCATGCGTAAGGTTGCGCTTACGTTTAGTAGCCTTTTTGGTCAAGATGTGGCTCTTGAATGCATGCTTGCGCTTGATCTTGCCACTTCCAGTGATGGTGAATCGCTTCTTTGCACTGGATTTTGTTTTCATTTTAGGCATTTGACTTGCTTTTTTTGAGTTAAACTTCTATATCAGCTTCTTATTTCTTTTTTGGGTTGATCATGAGGATCATTTTCTTTCCTTCTAGTTTTGGTAATTGCTCAACAGCACCGAGGTCGGCAAGTTCTTGGGCAAATTTAAGAAGAAGGATTTCACCGCGGTCTTTGAACACGATGGTTCTTCCTTTGAAGAAAACGTAGGCTTTGACTTTACTGCCTTCTTCGAGGAATTTTTTAGCGTGAGCCAATTTGAAAGCGAAGTCGTGGTCGTCGGTGTTGGGTCCGAAACGGATTTCTTTAAGGATGACTTTACTTTGCTTGGCTTTGAGCTCTTTTTGCTTGCGTTTTTGGTTGTAAATGAACTTTTTGTAGTCCATGATTTTACAAACTGGCGGCGTGGCATTTGGAGAAATTTCGACAAGATCTAGTTCTTGTTCTTCGGCCAAAGCGATGCCCTTGGCAACGCTCATGACTTGCGGTTCTTCGCCTTCAATGACCAAACGGATCTCAGACGCAAAGATTTTGTCGTTGATGCGGTGCTGTGCCGCCTCTTCTCTTTTTACAAATGGTTTTGAATTTCTTCTCATTCAGTGGTTGATTCAACTTAAGCCAGTTCTGCGGAAATAACATCCTGAATCAAGTCCGCAAATTGGTTCAGGTTCATGGTGCCGTGGTCTCCGACGCCGCGCTGACGAACCGCAATGGTCTCAGACTCGGCTTCTTTTTCACCAACGATGAGCATGAAAGGTACTTTTTTGAGTTCTGCATCGCGAATTTTCTTTCCGATTTTCTCGTTGCGGTCGTCAATAAGTCCGCGAATATCGGAATTATTTAGGAATTCTAAAACTTTTTCTGCGTAGTCGTTGTATTTATCGGAGATGGGCAAAACAATAAACTGCTCAGTGGAAAGCCAAAGTGGGAAGTCTCCGGCGCAGTGTTCGAGTAAGACGGCAACGAATCTTTCCATTGAACCGAAAGGCGCACGGTGAATCATGACAGGACGGTGCTTTTGATTGTCGGCTCCAATATACTCGAGTTCAAAACGCTCAGGTAAGTTGTAATCTACTTGAATGGTGCCGAGTTGCCATTCGCGGCCGAGTGCATCTTGGACCATAAAGTCGAGCTTTGGACCGTAGAAGGCCGCCTCGCCATATTCTACTACTGTTGGCAATTCTTTTTCGGCTGCCGCTTCGATAATGGCTTGCTCTGCACGCTGCCAATTTTCTTCGGAACCAATATATTTGGCTCTGTTTTCTTTGTCGCGGAGCGAGATTTGTGCTTTGTAGTTCTCGAACTTGAGGGTTTTGAGCACATACAACACGATGTCTATGACATTTTTAAATTCTTCTTTGACTTGCTCTTGGGTACAAAAGATGTGCGCGTCGTCTTGGGTAAATCCTCTAACGCGGGTCAGACCGTGTAATTCTCCGGATTGCTCGTAACGGTATACCGTACCGAATTCTGCAAAACGAGCCGGTAGGTCTTTGTATGAACGCGGCTTACTTTTAAATATCTCGCAGTGGTGCGGGCAATTCATTGGCTTGAGGTAGAACTCCTCGTTGGGATCTGGGGTACGAATGGGCTGAAAGGAGTCGGCACCGTATTTTTCGTAGTGGCCAGAAGTAACATATAATTCTTTGTTGCCAATATGTGGTGTAATGACCTGTTGGTAACCGGCTTTGCGCTGTGCTTTTTTGAGGAAGTTTTCAAGACGCTCACGCAATGCGGCGCCTTTCGGTAACCACATTGGCAAGCCCTGCCCTACTTTCTGACTGAAGGTAAAAAGCTCGAGTTCTTTGCCGAGTTTGCGGTGATCACGGCGCTTGGCTTCTTCTACCCTTTCGAGGTATTCGGTGAGTTCGGCCTGCTTTGGAAAGGTAATGCCGTAGATGCGTGTAAGTTGTTTGTTTTTTTCGTCGCCGCGCCAATATGCGCCCGCAATGGCGGTCAGTTTTACCGCTTTGATAAAGCCAGTGTCAGGGATATGCGGCCCTCTGCACAAATCGGTAAAAGCGCCTTGGGTATAAAAAGTAATGGTGCCATCTTGAAGCTCAGAAAGCAATTCTAATTTGTATGGATCTTGTTTTTCTTCAAAATAAGCAATGGCCTCTGCTTTTGAAATCTCTTGACGAACAAATGGATTTTTGAGCTTGGCGAGCTCTTTCATTTTTTGCTCAATTTTTTCGAGGTCTTTTTCAGAGATGGTGTAGTCCATGAGGTCTACATCGTAATAAAAACCATTGGCTACTGGTGGGCCGATAGCGAGTTTAATCCCTGGGTAAAAGCTCTCCAATGCCTCTGCCATCAGGTGAGCAGAGGAATGCCACATAGTAGATTTGCCGTCGGCATCTGACCAAGTAAGCAATTGTAAAGAACAGTCTTGGGTGAGTGCTGTACTGGCATCTTTGACTTGACCGTCAATTTTTGCCGCCAAGACGTTGCGCGCTAGGCCTTCTGAAATGGATTGTGCCACTTGCATGGCGGTTGTTCCGGCGTCATACGTACGAATGTTGCCATCCGGAAAGGTAATTTGAATAGACATATTGGTTATAAATGAAGGGCAAATTTACGGAAAAAAACGCAGATTTCCCTTATTTGTTTTGCATGCGCAAGGCAGCCTGCAAATCGGCTTGAATGGCCCGCATTTGGGTTCCAAGCGCAGCGCTGTCTAGTTGAATATCAGGAAGTTCTTTTGAAATATAGGAAACAAAACGCCAGATTTCTAAGATCTCCGAAACAGCAACCTCGAAGGGTGGATAGAGCGGATTGGTAGAACTCAGCCTGAGTATTTGCTCCTCTTGAAGCAAGTTTTGGACGTATTTAAAGACAATACCGTCTTCTCTGGTGACCACCACGCATGGTGTATTGGAGGGCAAACGCAGCCAGTCCTGGACAAATTCACCAACGACGTAAGAACCGTGTACAACAGGAGGCATGGAGTCTCCGGCTATAGGAAAAGCCCTGTATTTGCGGTCTTTGGATAAAAACGGCAAACGCAGTGTAGGCAGCTCTTGGAGGTAAGTTGGGTCGGCGTATCCGCTCGTGTAGCCGGCACTCACTTTTTCTGAGATGAGTTCTATTTCTTCTTCGTTGGAGGTATTGACCACGGTAGTTAGTACGCGCAGTTGCTGCCCGCTGGCCTCGGTGCGCCAAGCACCTTGCATGGCATCTAAGTCTTTTGCAGCGAGTTGATCTAGGCGTTTGGAGAGCAATACTTCCAAAGGAATTTTTTCGGTTTGTGCAATTTGCAACAAAAGCTCAAGATTGGGTTGGGCTACTTCGTTTTCGTAGCCGCTATAGGTGGAGCGATTCAGCCCGAGCGCTTGGGCCATCTCTTCTTGAGACAGACCTTTTTGCTTGCGCAAGAACTTGAGATTAAGTGCAATATACATGTCATGAAGATTTGCTCAAAAATAAGTAAAATTATCAATATCTAGTCAGAAAAATGATTATTTATTAATCAATCTGCAATACGCCTTACTGCGCCTCGAATTGATAAGAGATCCAGCCATTTACATTGCCCTCTCCGGGGCTAAACCGAGACATTTTAGCGTATTTTAAAGCTTGTTCAATCATGCAAGCGCTTGCGTTATCGCTTTTTGCTGCGTTGTAAGTAGCGCTACTCACCCTACCCGATGCATTGACCTCTATTTGAACATAAACCAAACCCGAAGCATTGAAACCACAGGTATATCCGGGGTTGCGCACATACCAGGTATTCCCTTCAAAAGCACTGCGCTTGCTGACACCAAAGCGCACCATTACAGCACCCGCATATTGATTGGGCTGAGCTGAATTCACTTGTGTGTTTTGGGTATTCGGCTGACCTTGTTGCTTGATTTGCGCAATACGTTGGTTGCTTTGCTCGAGGATGCGTGCTCTAGCAGCAGCCCCGCCAGTTTGGGCAAAAACTTCTGCTTCGAAATCATGGGCAGCTTGCTCGGGATTGGCCTGGCCAGCAGCACTTGTTTGTGCACTCCAGTTGTCCATTGATCGAGGGCGGCTGTCATTGGCGTCTCTAGCCACGCTACGCAAGTCCTGTTGTTGCTGAAGCTGAAGCTCTTGACGAATTTCTTCTTTCTCTGCTTCGGTGATTTCCTCTAACTGAACTTCATAGAGCCCTTCCGTGGATAACATTTCTTCTTTCTTCACGGTCGTGAGCTCCAGATACACAAACGAACCAACATACAAGCTCAGGACAATAATAAGTGCCTTGAGGTAATGTTCTGATTGTATTTGACGTGGATTCATAATTTTAGAACGATGAGTTTGCGTTCAAGTACATCGTAATAAGCTATACCGGAAGAAGTAGTGAGCTGAAAAGTGTGCTCATCTAGGGCTACAATGCGTTGAAAAGCGCACTCGAGCAGCGACTCGCCGTTGTTATGGTAAACGCCAAGACCATTTTCATTTTCAACTAAAAAATAAGCAGAAC
>JBJTNX010000122.1:0-2851 GCA_046074325.1 Sphingomonadales bacterium | reverse complement strand
CAAAAGTTCAACTTGAGCGTTGCGAGTAAGGCAGCACTTACGATACTTAACATGGCCCAATTGATGCCAATGATGAGCGGAACGCCTAAAACTTTTGGACCAAGCACTGTACCATAAGAATAGGCCCCAAAGAGCAGTCCTGTATGGACACCAATGAACTCTACTAGCATACCCAGGGCAAAGGCGCTACTTATAAAAAGCCAAAGTGTTGTGCTTTGCGTTTTGCGACCGAGAATCAGTACACCAAATGAAAGCAGCAGATGAAAGAAAGATAAGCCAACAAAAAATGATTTAAAGGGGCCAAAAGACATTCCTACAATCCCAACAAGGTAAAAGGTACCGATGAAAATAATTAGTTTTCGGCTCAAGGTTTTTTGTTTTTCTCAATGAAAGATTGACCGGCCAACATATTGTCTAATATGGCATGCAGCGGCGTACATTTAAAAGACAATTGTTTTTCAATTTTGTTGCGGTTATACCGTAGCACCTCATGAGAGGACCGTGCTGTTTCGATAGTTAAACCGGCACGTTTGCCCGAAATATGACACCATAGTTCGTGAATTGCAGCAATGAGTAGCGTCAAAAATCTTGGAGCGGGAATACTTGGTGCCTGGCCGCCAAGTTTTTCGGCGAAAGCCGTAAATAAATCTTTAAATGATTGGTGCGGCCCAACAACTAAAAATCGTTGGTTTTTGACTTTTTGAGCGATGAGTTCTACCATGGACCACGCGACATCGCGTGCATCGACTACTGCATTTGCGCCGCTAGTGTAGAAACGCAAACCATTACGTGCCGTATCGAGCATTTGTAATGAAGGACTGCCGGGTGCTGCCGGACCTAATATGACACACGGATTGACGATAACAGCACTCAGGCCCTCTTCCATGCCTCGCCAAACTTCTTTTTCTGCCATACGTTTAGAAACGCCATAGCCGCTATGTTGTCCGCCTTCTTCCCACTTAGCGTTTTCGTCAATTAAATCTCCTTTTCCACCAATTGCAGCCGTAGAGCTTACATGACAAAAATGCGAAACACCAAAATGTAGCGCTAAATCAACGAGATCGGCAGTTACATATCTGTTTTGCTTGATACAGGCTTCAAAGTCTGCCTTAAAAAAAGAAACCAAAGCAGCACAATGATAGATGTTGGTGGCTCCTGACACCAGCTTTTTTAAATCATCAATATCGAGTAGATCTGCATACGCCCATTCAATATACGCCCATTTTTCATCGGCCTCTTCTTTGAAATAAAATTCAAAAAGTAGTTTGACAGCGGCTCTTTTTTGAGGGCTTCGATAAGCCGCACGAATAGGTTGCTTGCGTTTAGCTAACTCAATTAAGACATGACTTCCGAGAAGTCCGGTTGCGCCTGTTACTAAATTCACAGTTTAAAACTAAGGATTACTTTGATAGTAGGCAGCAAGTGCCGCCTTGATTTGTCCCGCGGCATAATCGAGCTGGTTGTCAGTATGTGCAGAAGAAATAAACCCAACCTCATAACCACTCGGACCAAAATAAACGCCTACATCGAGCAAATAATGGTGCATGAAGTTAAATGCAGACATGTCACTATCTATTTGATCAGCGGCTAGGATACGTTTTTTACCATTGAAGGAGAACCAAAATATAGAACCAACACATACTAATTCCATTGGATAGCTATGTGCTAAGGCAAAATTATTGATATTGTCAACAAATTGTTGTGTGCGCTTGGCCTGTTGGGTATAAAATCCTTGTGCTGCGCAAAGTTCTAGTTGGGCCAGGCCAGCAGCCATAGCCACCGGATTGCCCGAAAGTGTACCAGCTTGGTAAACCGGCCCCTCTGGCGACACATTTGACATAAGCGCTTTTCTTGCTCCGTAGGCCCCCACGGGAAGGCCCCCACCAATAATTTTTCCGTAAGTGACGATATCAGGTTGAATACCAAAAAGCTCGGCGGCACCGCCAAAAGCCACCCTAAACCCGGAAATCACTTCGTCGAAAATGAGCAAGACGCCATATTTTGTGCATAAGGTCCTCAGTAAATTCAAAAAGTGCATGTCTTGTAAAAGCAAGCCATTATTGGCAGGAATAGGCTCAATAATAACTGCAGCTAAATCGGCGTGCTGTGCTTCAAAACAGGCGCTTAACGCTTCTTGATCATTGAGCGGCAAGACGATGGTTTCATTGGCAAAAGCTTCAGGAACACCCGCACTTGATGAGGTTCCGAAAGTAACCAATCCGCTTCCTGCTTTGACTAATAAGGCGTCAACATGACCGTGGTAACAACCCTCAAACTTGAGAATTTTATTTTTACCAGTTGCCCCACGAGCCAAACGCAAAGCACTCATAACAGCTTCGGTTCCGGAGCTCGTAAAACGGATTTTATCGATGAATGGCAGCCGTTCCAACATAAAGGCGGCCAACTCGTTTTCTTTGCGCGTTGGTGCGCCAAAACTAGCTCCGTTTTGCAGGGTTGCCACAATTTTTTCAAAAACGTAAGGATGGTTGTGGCCATGAATGAGCGGCCCCCAACTGCAACAAAAATCAATGAATGCATTGCCATCTTCATCCCAGATTTGCGCACCATTGCCTTTGGCAATAAAAAGCGGGGTACCTCCGACAGACTTAAAGGCGCGTACTGGCGAGTTTACGCCACCCGGAAAATATCCTTTGGCGGCTTCGAACAATTCTGCCGAACGGCTGCGGTCGATAGGAGAGGGAGTCTTCATTCTTATGTATATTTGTGGCCATAAAGTTACGAATAAAGCGCTGCATATGAAATTTGAAAATAGCCTCACATTTGCTCAAGTACAAGATCAAAATGACCCTTTAGCTGAATTTCGCACGCGTTTTCACTTTCCAACTTTTCA
>JBJTNX010000121.1:0-6902 GCA_046074325.1 Sphingomonadales bacterium | reverse complement strand
GTTCGGCTAAAAATGGCTGGATGTCTACCGACTGGAAACAACCCACCGATAGCATCACGCCGTTGCTCGATCAAATTTTGGCGTACTTTCCTCCGCGTGCAATCGAAGAAGGAAATACCCAAATGCTCGTTACCTCTTTAGATTTTTCCTCTTATGTTGGTCGTATTGCAATTGGCCGTTTGTCAAGATGGGTGCTCAAAGAAAATCAACCCATTATCTTATCAAAATCCGATGGGCGTCAAGAAAAGCACCGCATCAAAGAAGTTTTTGTTTTCGAAGGCATTGAACGCCTTAAAGTAACCGAAGTTCAGGCCGGCGATCTTTGTGCCGTTACCGGAATCGAAGGTTTTGAAATTGGCGATTCCATTTGCGATGCAGAAAATCCGGAGCCACTTCCTACTATTAAAATGGATGAGCCGACCATGAGTATGCTCTTCTCTATCAATGATTCTCCTTTCTTTGGTAAGGAAGGAAAGTTTGTGACTTCACGCCATATTTCGGACCGCCTTAACAAAGAACTCGAGAAAAACCTCGCTTTGCGTGTGGCCGACACCGACAAAGCCGACAAATGGATGGTCTTTGGACGTGGCGTTTTGCATTTATCTGTACTCATAGAAACCATGCGTCGCGAAGGTTATGAACTACAAGTGGGTCAGCCGCAAGTCATTATCAAAGAAATTGACGGTGTCAAATGCGAGCCTATCGAAGAGCTGACAATTGACCTTCCAGAAGAATTCAGCGGAACGGCTGTAGAGGCGGTTACGCGTCGCAAAGGAGAAATGACCAACATGGTGCCGAAAGGTGAACGCATGATCGTGACTTTCCAAATCCCTTCCCGCGGTATCATCGGCTTGCGCAATTATCTCTTGACACAAACGGCAGGAGAAGCCATCATGAACCACCGTTTCTTGGAATACCAACCTTACAAAGGAGAAATTCCAGGACGTCAGAACGGCTCGCTCATTTCTTTAGAGCAAGGCACCTCCATTCCTTTCTCATTGAATAACCTTCAAGAGCGTGGTAAATTCTTTATTGCACCCAACGAAGATATCTACGAAGGTCAAGTAATTGGCGAAAACTCTCGTGCTGGTGATCTTTGCGTCAATGTGACCAAAACCAAAAAACTCACCAACATGCGTGCTTCCGGTTCTGATGACAAAGTGCGTTTAGCGCCGCCAAAAGTATTTAGCCTTGAAGAATGCCTTGAGTACATTCAATCCGATGAATACGTCGAAGTCACGCCAAAAAGTTTGCGCATCCGCAAAATCTTATTGAAAGAAACCGATCGTAAACGCTCAGGTAAGTAATATTTTCGCCATTTTTACGTTGTGCAATCAATGAAAAAGGCTTTTTTATTCGTGTTGCTCGTGCTTGCATTTGAAATGCAAGCACAGCGGCGCACCTTTTTTTCTCGCTCAGAGTTCGGCCTTACCGCCGGGCAGACCTACTACCTCGGCGATCTCAACCCCTACCAACAATTCAAGAATGCGCACCTCGCATTTGGCGCTATTTACCGTTACAATCTCAACAACCGCCTCACTTTTCGCTTCAATTACCTTCATGGAAAGGTGTCGGCAGCCGACTCTTTGTCGCCGTATCCTTTGTTGGTCAACCGAAACCTGAGTTTTCAATCGCCTATCAACGAAGTAGCAGCCGGTCTCGAATTTCATTTTGTGCCTTTTCAGTTTGGCAGTAGCCGCTATCCAGCAACGGCCTACCTCCTTGCACAAATTGGCGCCTTTAAAATGAATCCGCAAACATTTTACAACGGTGCTTGGCAAGATTTACAAGTTCTCGCCACTGAAGGTCAAGGTACATCAGCAAATTCACAAAAGCCCTACAATTTGTACCAGCTATGCGTTCCGCTCGGCATGGGGATCAAAGTGAGTTTAGGCAAGATGGCTACATTCAATCTTGACATGGCCATTCGCAAAACCTTCACCGATTACCTCGACGACGTCGGTTCTGATACTTATTTTGATCCGCAAATTTTAGAGGACGAAGTTTCGGATTTATCCGCAGCGCTCTCCAATCAAAGTCTCGATGGCAACCGCTTTGGTAAACGCGGCACCAGCAGCACCAAAGATTGGTATATTTACACCGGAGCAACGCTTACCGTACGTCTCGGTAAAGGCGGTGGTTGTTTTTATTGATTTATTATGCTTACTCACATGAAAAAAATAGTTCTGCTTTCCCTTGTTTTTACCTTGTTTTCTTGCCAGTCTGAGGTTTGTGAATGTGCAGATCAATGGCTAGAAATGACAACTGCGCTTAAAAAAGCAGAAGAAAAGGGCCAGTCAATTGATCCCTTACTCAAGAAGTACGAGGCACCCATGAAAAAATGTGAAAACCTCGATGCCAATAAAACCGACGCCGAAAAAGAGCAAATGCTCAAGGAATTGCGTGCCTGCGACGCTTATAAAAAAATCGGTAAAGACCAATAGTTTTGCCTATTGCTGTTTATTGATTTCAAAGTTTGCTTTGAAAACGCTGTGGTAATCTTTCCAATGCTGATACCCGCCAATGGTTTCATTGTGCCATAAAAAGCAAAACGTCCCGCCAAATTTCTGGACTTCCTTATAAAGTTGCGCTATGCGTAGCACAGCCTCTTTTGGACTTAGATTTAAGTATTCTTTGAGTGTACCGTCCATATAAACAAAAGGATGTATCACCAAGTCAGTGGTTTCATTTTTGCGTAAATTGAACCATTTAAATGTTCTGGCCGTACCGGCACGAAAACCGGTTTGTTCGGCATAACCCATTGTGTAGTCGTGTCTAATACCCACTTGCAAGAGCATTTGATAGGTACTTGGTAGACTCATTAATAGAAAATGTTGACGATTGCACAAAGGTTGGTAGCCTGTTATTTGCCCCAGTCTTTCTATTTCAATTTGATATTGCTGTAGCTGGTGTGCGGTCAATGAGCTGCCGTGAATACCAATTTCTGCATGGGCTGCAACTTGCTTGATTTTTGTTTGCTGTGCCAAATTGAGGTGCGATAAGTTCTTGTCTCGTTTGGTATAGTTGCCGAGGAGCCAAAAAACTTTTGTTTCGGGAAAATGTGCAGCAATATCCGAAATTTGATCAAAGGTATCATAGGGGTCAGGTTGCAGTCCATTGCGTACTTTTCTGCGGTCGTGTAACCTTTCTTTACGTTGGTAAATCAAATCCTTTATTTCAGCTAAAAAACTTCGGATTTTATTTTTATTGGCATAGGCAAAAGTATTGTCGATGTCAAAGGTGGGTTGAAAAATAAACCGTGGTTTTTTGGCTTTCAGTACTGTTGCACATGCTTGTTCGATGTATGCAATCCATGCCGTGCTCCATTCATCGCAGATGGCGCTTTGAAGCCAGCCAAATTTGCTCAAGACGGAGGCACGCGCCTCAAATCTTCCGAGCGCATCTGTATGAATACTGTCGTATTCTTCCATCCGGCTCAGTACATAAAATATAGAGGCCAATAAGTCTGGTTGGTCGTCGAAAGCGAGACATTCTGTATTGTTAAATGTTGCTTTTTGAATTTGACCATTAAAAAGTTCATCCGAAAAAAGCAGCGTCGCAGGCTGAATTTGAAGACAAGCGTCAAATTCACGGTTCGAATAATTGATTTTTGGTCCCGATGCAGCCATGAACGCGATGCCGTCATTGGTGAGTTCGTAGGCAACCTTTCGGTCCGTTAAAACAAAGGACAGCGTATAAAGCAGGCGTTCGGTGATATATTCAACGTAGATGAGCACTATAAATCGGAAATGATTTTTTGGCAAATGAACTGCGCAGCTTTGCCATCCCCAAAGATGGATGGATCGGTCTGAACACGCAAATCAAGAAGTTGTATGGCGCTTTTGACGATTTGTTCTTTATTGGAACCGCACAATACGGCAGCTCCTGTTTGCAAGACTTCAACCCATTCAGTTTGTTCGCGGAGAATGACGCAGGGTTTGGCGAAAAAGTAAGCTTCTTTTTGTACACCTCCGCTGTCTGTAATGATGAGCTTGGCATTTTCCTCTAGTGCGATCATGTCGAGAAAACCAGCTGGAGGGCACAAAATGAGTTTGGTTTGCGCCTTGATTTTTTCGAGAAAAAGGGGGCTCAAGAGCGCTTCCATTTTGTTTTGGGTCCGCGGATGTATGGGAAGGATGACTTGAAGTTGGGTTTGGTCAATGACTTCTAAAAGCGCGTCAAAAATAGCTTGAAGTGCTGTAGGGTCATCGGTATTTGTATCGCGGTGAATGGTGCAAAGAATATAGGAATGAGGTGTCAGGTTATAGTAAGAAATGATGCCTGATTTTTCTCGACTCATTTGCGCAAAATACAAGCTGTTGTCGTACATGATATCGCCACAATGATAGACATTAGGTGCATCAATATGTGCCTTTTCTTTGACGTTTAAATCAAATCCTTCCTTGGCTAAATTGGTCATGCCTGCTTGCGTTGGTACAAAAAGTAAGGAACTCATGTGGTCGGCCGCAATCCGATTGAGTTCTTCTGGCATCGCTTTATTGAAACTGCGCAAACCAGCTTCTATGTGTACGACCGGCACATGTATTTTGGCAGCGGCTAATGCTGCTGCAATTGTCGAGTTGGTGTCGCCATAGATGACCACCGCCGCCGGTTTTTCCTCAATAATGAGTTGTTCGAGTCCGCTCAGCATAGCTGCAGTCATGTGTCCATGAGAACCGCTGCCAACTGCTAGGTTGTAATTTGGCTTAGGGATACCCAGTTCATCAAAAAAAACGGCGGACATGTTTTCGTCATAATGCTGACCGGTATGCACCAAAACTTCCTCTAATTCACTTGAAAACTGTTGTTCAATAGCACGGCTGAGTGCGGCTGCTTTTATGATTTGAGGTCTGGCCCCAATGACGGTTAAAATTTTCTTCTTGGACATATTACAAATGGCCTTCATCGGCGAAGCTAAAATAGCCATTATCTGTGAAAATGACGTGATCCAAGAGCTTCATGTCTATCAGACGGGCAAAATCTTTGATGTCTTTGGTAAGTGCAAAATCTTGCTCAGAGGGTTTGAGTTGGCCGCTTGGGTGGTTATGGCATAAAATCAGTCCAGATGCAGCGCAGCGCAGACCCATTTGAAAAATACGTTTGGCATCGGCAATAGTACTATGTCTGCCGCCGACACTCAATTGTACAAGCTCAATGATTTCATTGGAGTAATTGAGGTAAAGCACAAAAAACTGTTCGTGGTCTAGGTCGGCAAGTTGAATTTGCAGTAAGTCATAGACATCTTTGGAGGTTTTGATACTACGTCGTTTTTTGATCTCTGCACTTTGATAGCGCTTGCAAATTTCAAATAAACCTAAAATTCGCCAGGCCATTTGTTGGTCAAGTCCATAAATTTCAAGTAAATCCCAGTGTGAGCTTTTGGCTAAATTACGCCAGTTTTGTTGATGCCAACGCCAAGTACGATCGATTACCTGAATTTGCTGTTTATTGTTGTCTTGAGGTGCCAATACCAAATTCAAAAGAGCGGTATCTGAAAGCTGTTGCAATTGGATTTGTTCATTCATCTGCATAAAACGCAAAATAGACAACCCGAGATATCGTCGTGGAAAACTTTTCAGGAAATCTAGATTTCTTAACTTTGTAGCATGTCAAAAAAGCAGCAAAAATTTCAGAATGTGGTCTACAGTACCAATCCAAATTTCAATTACGAAATGGAGCAAACCGATGATATTCAGACCCTTCCGCCTCAGCAGCAACGACTTTACGTAAGCATAGATCGCAAGCAGCGTGCAGGCAAAGAGGTTACTTTAGTCGAAGGGTTTGTGGGTTCAGACGACGATCTCAAAGACCTTGGGAAATTACTGAAAAGTAAATGCGGTGTCGGTGGAAGCGTCAAAGACAACGAAATTTTGATTCAAGGTAATTTCAAGCAAAAGATTTTTGAACTGCTCCTTAAAGAGGGATATTCGCAGACCAAACAAAAAGGCTAAGCCATGTTAGGTGCTGGTTCAATATGAATGAGAATTTCGGTCAGATACGGGAATACAGCCATCAAATGATCCTTTAACGCATGAGCTATTTCGTGCCCTTCGTGCACCGTTAAATTGCCGTTTATTTCTAAATGGAGATCGACTACGTAACTCATGCCGTGCTTGCGAGCCCAACATTTTTCGATATCCACGACACCACTAACCTTTTTGGCTTCAATTCGAATTTCATTTATCAAGTCGTGGTGGTTGTGCTCATCCATTATTTCACCTAGCGCAGGACGAAAAATACGATAGGCATTAAAGACGATAAATACCGATGCAATAAGCGCTGCCCAATCATCGGCTTTTTCAAATCCTTCACCGAAGATAAAGGTGCATAAAATACCTACGAATGCAATTGCCGAAGAAATGGCATCGGCTCTATGGTGCCAGGCATCTGCTTTTAAACTGGAAGAATTCGTTTGTACGCCTTTACGGTGCACATATTGAAAACTGAGTTCTTTGATGATAATAATAGCCGCCAGTACATACAAGGTGAAAAACTCCGGTTTTTCTTGCGGCTCTGTTAAATGCCGGATGCTCTCTACTGCAATAATTGTAGCGGAAATCAATAAGAAACCAACGATTGCAAAGGTAATGAGTGGTTCTGCCTTTCCGTGGCCATAAGGATGATCTTCATCTGGCGGTTTACTGGCATAGCGCAAGCCAAAAAGTACGAGTACACTTGAGAACACGTCGGCACAAGATTCAATTGCATCCGCAATGAGTGCATCTGAATGTCCAAGAACGCCAGCTACTCCTTTGCCCAGCGAGAGAAAGACGTTGGTGACAAGGCTAAGTAAAGCTGTTTTTTTAGCTTTTTGTAAGAGTGCTTTCACCAAATAAAGATACGGGTTCTGAATGGAACATAAAAAAAGCGGCTCTTTTGGAACCGCTTTCTCGGATAGGGCA
>JBJTNX010000120.1:0-10990 GCA_046074325.1 Sphingomonadales bacterium | reverse complement strand
CAACCAAGAAATAAAAAGATTTGGCTGTGCATATCTGTTTCGCTCAATTTAGGCCTGCTCGCCTATTTTAAATATGCCAATTTCTTTATTGAAAATATAAATACCGCTCTTGCTCGTGTCGGAATCGATCAGCTTGCCTGGACGCAAGTCGCCTTGCCGATTGGCATTTCTTTTTTTACTTTCCAGACCTTGACCTACGCCATTGAAGTCTATCGCAATGAGCACCCACCATTTGACCGCCCCACACACTATTTGCTCTATAAACTCATCTTTCCGCATGCAATAGCTGGCCCAATAATTCGCTTTAAAAGTGTAGCCGCTCAGGTGCTTGACCGCAAAGAAACTCCCGACGATCGGTTATTGGGATTATTTCGTTTTGCCATCGGTTTGGCCAAAAAGGTCTTAATTGCCAACGTTTTGGCCAAACAAGCCGATTTGTACATGGGCGGGGAGCTAAGTGCGCTTGGCTTTGACGAGGCTTGGTTAGGTATACTGGCTTACACTTTTCAAATCTACTTTGATTTTTCGGGTTATTCCGATATGGCCATAGGACTTGCGCGCATGATGGGTTTTCGTTTTCCAGAAAATTTCGATTCACCTTACACCGCTCAGAGTATTACTGAATTTTGGCGTCGCTGGCACATTACGCTAGGTGCCTTCATGCGTGATTTTCTGTACATCCCTTTGGGTGGTAACCGTGTGCGTCAAAAGTGGCGTTTGTATTTCAATTTATGGTTGGTGTTTTTGGTTTCTGGACTCTGGCATGGCGCGTCATGGAATTTTGTGTTTTGGGGTGCTTTTCATGGTTTGTTTCTGATTTTAGACCGTTTGTTTTTATTGAAAATTTTGGAGAAGATAGGGAAGGTGCCTTCAGTGCTATTTACCTTTTTTGTTGTAGCAATGGCCTGGGTACTTTTTCGTATTGAAAACTGGAGTGACGCGCTTACTTTTTATAAACAACTTTTTGATTATAAAGACATTAAATTTGTTGAATTAAACAATAGCTTTATATTAATTTTTCTTTTTGCAATTTTCTTTTCTCTTTTCGGTAGAACCAAAATTGGTTCAAAAGCTGCAGCCTTTCTAATGGTACAAAATCCTGTAGTTTCGCTATCAAATGCCGTGTTAGTCACTGTTAGTACCATTCTATTGCTGTTCTTTAGCATCGTGTTTTTGTCGGCTTCCGACCTCAATCCATTTATTTATTACCGTTTCTAATGGAAGCCAACAGAAAAACCGCCATATTGAAAAACAGCTTGTTCGGATTTGTTCTGGCATTGTTGCTGCTTCCTTGGCTGGAGCAAAATGAACATCTTTTTGAGCCCAAGCCTTTGGGTGGTGCGCAACCACAAACAGAAAATGTTCCATTTTCTATAGACAAATGGAAAACAGCCGCTTTTCAAGAAGGACAAGAGGCGTACATCAAAGATCATTTTGGCTTGCGGCCTTTTATGGTGCGTTTTTACAACGAAGTTTTTGATCGTCTCTTTGGGGAATTTCAAGCCAAAGGCGTTGTACAAGGTAAAGACGGCTATTTATTCGAAGAAAATTATTTGTTGGCGGCCAGCGGACAAGACTACCTTGGAGCCATTTCAATTAATGCGCTTGTTGGGCAACTCGCTTTGGTTCAACAAGATTTACATAAGAGAGGCAAGCAGCTCATGGTTTGTTTGGCGCCGGGTAAAGGTACCTTTTACGCAGAGCAAATGCCCGCTGGCTATAAATGGAATGGAAGTACGGGTAGAAATCATCCGGATTTTGTGCGGGCCCTGCAGCAGGAGCAAATACCGCTATTTGACGTGCAAACGTGGTTTATGCAAATGAAGCCAAATGCGCCTTATCCTTTGTTTCCAAAAACCGGAATTCACTGGAGTAGTTATGGTGAGTATTTAGTGGCAGATTCGCTCATTAGGCAGATTGCCAAATTAACGGCTAAACCCTTGCCAACCCTTCGGCTCACGTCCATAGAACAAGACGAGCAGCCCCGTGATCGCGACGACGATATCGAACTTGGAATGAATTTATTGCGCAACTTACCCGACTTTAAAATGGCTTATCCTCAATTTAAAATTGTGCCTGTTCGAGCTGCAAAAAAACAGCCCAAAGTATTGGTAATTGGGGATAGTTTTTTTTACGGAATGTACAACTGGGGCATGATGAATCATGTTTTTATAGACGGTGAGTTTTGGTACTACAACCACGAAAGGTTGGTACCAAATAAACCCACTACTTACATTGAGGACATGAAGAATTATGCAGCCGAGCTTCAGAAGTTTGATGTGGTGGTGCTGTTGCTCACCGAAGCGAATTTACCTCGTTTTGGCTTTGAAATGATGTCGAGGTATTTAAAAAATTAAGCTTTGGGGATGATTTTGACATTGAGCGCTACCCAGCCTTTTTGACCTTTACTTTTTTCAAAACTGACTTCATCGCGTTCGGCAATTGGCGCCGATAAGTTGGCTGCATGTACAAAGATGTTTTCACCAGATGCTTTGTCTTTGATAAAGCCGTAGCCTTTAGAATCGTTAAAGAAAATAACTGTTCCGGTGTCTGCGGCGTCGTCTTCTTCAGATTCTTCGCGGCGTGGAATACCGATTTCGATACTTTCTGCATCGATTTCTACTCTGGTCGACGGATCAATAGGCGCGTCAACAATGCGGCCAAATTCATCTACATAAGCCATCATGCTGTCTAGGCCTCCACCTCCAGAATTGGCTTTACGCTCTTCAGAACGCAGTAATTTTTCTTTTTTCTTTTTTGCTTTGAGTTTTTCTTTTTCCTTTTTCGAGAAGGTCTCTTTGGATTTGGCCATTCTTGGGTTTTAATGTGTAGGGTTGCCGTTTGAAATAGTAGGAAGAGTGGGCAACTTACAATTACGATGGCTAAATAGGTTGCAAAGATACAAAAAACTTAGCGATCCTAAGTGTTAAACTTACTGATGGCGTTTAGTGGGTTGCCATACAGAAGAGCGAATTCCGCCAAAAAACTTAAACAGACCAATAAGCAAAGCCACGTTCATGCTGATGAAATGTATTGGGTAGCGCAACCAGATAAGTTGCACATTTTGTTTGCGTGCCATATAATCGACTAGAAAAGTTATAGGGATCAGCCATAAAATATAGTAGAGCAAACTATGTAACCAGGTTGCATCGCTGTTGCGAATGACATGAAAAGACATGAGCAACAAAAAGACAGGTAAAATCCACCGCAAAACCTTGTGCGAAAAAAAGGTAAATGAAACCCAATTAAATTTGAATAACAGACGCCAAAACCGACGTAAGTTCTGGAAATTACCCGATGAAATTCGGATTTTCCGTCTGAATTCAATGAGCAAGTCATTGGAGACATCTTCCAGTACAACAGCCTCTTTCTGGGTAATACAGCGATATCCTTTTTCAATACAAGTCATGTTGATAAAAAAGTCATCGACTAAAAAATGTGCAGGAATAGGCTCAAAACAGGCTTTTCGAAATGCAAAACAGCCGCCAAAAGGCCCCATCATGGCACCCCAGAGTTTGCCTTCGGCTTCTTTAATTTCGACCTCTCCAGCTATGTAGCCAGATTCAGGCATGGAGATTCCTGTATTTTTGAGGCCGTAGTGTTGCATTCTTGTGTCGACGAGTCCAATTTCAGGGTTGTTAAACGGTGCTTGTAAATAAGTCAATGTGTCTTGGGTAAAAAGTACATTAGCGTCTGTGAGTACAATGAGCTCATGCTGCGCTTTGGGTACAAGTGCATTAACAATTTGAATTTTCCCTTGTCTTTGTTCGAATTCAAATACTTTACAACTGGCAAATTTGTGTTGGTATTCTTTGGCAATAATGGCACTGAAATCAGCGCTACTGTCAATACCAATCAGTAATTCAATTTGCTGCTGAGGGTATGCACAATTGAGTATGGAATCGAGTTTTTCACGAAGTACTTTTTCTTCATTGTGTGCGGCAATTACAATACTCAGAGAAGGAACTACTGCCGTGCGCTGATAGACTGTTACATTGCTTTTCTTTTTCAACATTGCTTTTAAAAGCAAGGGGTAGAGTACATAGCTGTAAACTAAAAAAACGAAGCCAGCAATAAAATAGAACGGAAAACCCATGCGGCAATATTAGCGATTATTTTGGAGTTCATCGAGAACGAACTGCAGTTGTTTGCGTACTTGTATTGTTTCAAAATGATTTTTAAAATAGGCATTGAAATACGCAGCTCTTGCAGCAAGTTGCTTTTCGTCTTGTAGTAATTGAAGTAGGTCTTCTTTAAATGCCAAATCGGTGCGCTGAATAAGGTGCTCATCCAAATTGGGTAAGCCATCGGCTGATTTGAGGCTCAATACTATTGGTGCCCCAACGCTCATGGCTTCTAGTATTTTCATTTTAACACCAGAACCAGATTGCAGGCAACCCACAAAAATGCCATTTTCAGCAATGAATTTTTTAGCGTCAGGCACAAAGCCGTGAACAAAAACCCCCGGACGCAACCAATGCTTGAAATGTTCGGCGTCTTTTCCGGCTATATGAAACTCTAGCATAGGATATTTGGCTTGAAGATCGGCGAAAACGTGGTCCAAAAACCAGTTCACGGCCTCAATATTCGGATACCAATTGAAAGCACCTAAAAAGCACATTTTCATATTGGCACACGTGCTTTGAATGGGTGTTTGGTCAATGGAGGCGGGTAAATACTTACACGCGGTAAGGGTTTGTGCCTCAATTTGATGTAAATCTGTTTCTGAGATTGTTAGGATCAAATCCAAGGCGCCTTGATCTTCGCTCCAAATACTGCGTTCTGCCCACTTGAGGGCATAAGCCAATTGGTGTAAGTACCATTTCTTGGGAAGGCGCTTTGTGTTACTAGCGAGGTCTTTCCAAATCTGATGTTCGATGTTGTGGGCCCTGTAAATAAATTGCGCTTTTGAAAAACTGCGCAATGGCGCTGCGTATACTGCGGCAAATAAACTCTCAAATAGCACAAAGTCATAGGATGTAATGCTCAGTTCTTTTTGGAGTGTGGACAGCACTTTTGCATCTTTGAAGCGGACCAAATTATAAGATTCCTGCCGAATTAAGGCCAAAAAGGCCCCGACAATCCGAACCCGAGTGTCAATTTGTTGGGCTTTCAGCTCAAGTTTGGGATGTTTTGGAAAAGCAGCTTCATCAAATGGGTGTTTGTGCGTACAAAGGGTATGATAGGTAATTTGCTTGACTTTATCTAGGGCCAATAAATCCGAAAGGAGGCGAGACATGGCCAGGCAACCTCCGTCTGCTATAGGATAAGGTGGTTTATGACTAAGTATAAGGATTTTCAAGCTGCTTAATTTAGATAGATTGTGCTTTTTTTGTGAGGTAAATGGCCACCGGTGTAAAAAGCAAGCCTGCCATCCACATACCAACAAATGGCGCTACAGTACTGGTATCAGCCAAGTTATCGCCCACAGAATTTACAATAAAATAAAGTAGGAAAATAACGGCTGCAATGACAACAGGTGCGCCAAACCCGCCTTTTTGAATCAAAGCACCGAGAGGGGCTCCGACAAAAAACAAAACAATAATGGCGTAGGTAAGGGCAAATTTGCGGTGAAATTCAATCCAATACAAGTCGGTCTCGCGTTCAAGTGTTTGCAAAAATTGAACTTGATTTTCTAGCTGTTGTTGATTGCGACGGATTTTTGAAATCGCTAAGTTGATAGCGAGTTGCCGATCTGCCGCACGGATTGTTTTAAATTTGATGGGCTGAATTTCAACCAAGTCCGTTTGCAAACTCGGATCATGCTGTACCTTATTGGTCAACGAATCATTTAAACTTAAAAAACCAAGTGCGCTTTGTTGAATAAAACGCGCTTTTAAGTCATGTTTCTTTTGGTCAATAGAATCGATGGCGTCATTGATCTGAAAAACGTTGAGCATCTCGTATTTATCAGTAAATAAATCTTCTTTGGAGCGGTTTAAGTCAAGACCGCCTAGGTCCAATTTATAGACACCTTGTTTAAATTGAGAAACACGCGAGGGGCGGTCCGAAGGATTGCTCCAAGTTTTATTGGGCAAATACATGGGGTTTTGGATATCGAGTTCTTCGAGAATGCTTCCGTTTTTGAGATCCAAAAAGACATATCGGCCATTTTCTGACTTGTAGACGTTTGCCTCTTTAGCACGAACAGTACGCAGTTGTGTTGGCTGGGTGTAATCGTGAATGGTAACGCCTAAGCATTTATTCCCTTGCAAAGAATCGATTTTAATGGCATAACCTTCAAAATGTTTGGAATAGATTCCTGGTGTTAGAATGGTCGCTATTTTTTTGTTTTGAATGTCATAAATGAGGGTGTGCCATTTGAGATTGGCAGCAGGAATGACGTAATTGGCAAAAAGGAAGGTTGCTGTGGCAATAAGAAACACGATAATCATGAGTGGCCGCATGATGCGCAATAGTGAAAAACCACTCGATTTAAGTGCTGTAAGCTCGTTGTGTTCTGAAAGGTTTCCAAAAGCCATTAGAGACGACAACAAAATGGCCAAAGGCAAGGCAAGTGGAACAATACCGGCAGAAACGTACACGAGCAATTCTAAAATAACCCAAACGCTGAGTCCTTTGCCCATGAGGTCATCGATGTAGACCCAAAAAAATTGAAGAATGAGCATGAACATCGAGATAAGCAGCGTCACGATAAAAGGTCCAGTGAAGGACTTGAGGCTAAACAGAACAAGACGTTTCAAACGGGTAATTTGTGGCAAATTTAAGCAATTAAGCCGTATGATGGCGAGGCGTAAATGGCCACTCAGCCACCTATAATTCGCTTGAGATCAGAGATGGCTTGGTGCCAAAGCGCTTGGCTACTTTCCGTGTCTGAGGGATCTGCAAAATCTGTAATGTGTAAAATAACGGAATTGGTCATGGGGTCCACGACATAAGATAGCTCAAAATAGGTGTCAAGGCCGTCATCTTCGTCAGCTAGCCATTGAAAGCGAATTTTGTTATTGAGTTTAATTTGGAGTAACCGTGCTACTTCGGCATTTCCGTCCCATTCAAAGGTGTAGAGGTCGTCGTGGACCCGAACGTCATCGGCAAACCAGTCAGCAAGACCATCTGGGGTGCTAATGAGCTTTTCGAGAACGCGTGGAGAGGTTTTAAGGAGAAACTCTAACTTGTATTTTTCTTTCATTGACCCCGGGATTTATTGTTACTTTTGTCAATCATTAAATATACATAAAATTCACTAATGTCTGCTCAAAATCAATTGGAAAAGCTAGGAAATCAGTTTTTTAAATACCGAGGTCAAATTCCGTTGGTCTTTTTTGTGGCCGCTTTTGGCCTAATGCATGTTTTTCCTGAACCCACCAATTGGATCAATGATGCGCGTTTGGCATTGGCACTAGGCTTGGTTGTGCTTGGACACCTGATACGGGCGCTGGCTGTTGGCAAACGTGCCGCTCATACCTCAGGGCGAAACCGCGACGAACAAGTTGCTGAAGCGCTCAATTCTACCGGGATCTATTCGATGGTGCGTCATCCGCTTTATCTCGGAAATATAACCACCTATATTGGTTGGGCTGTCTTTACCGGAATCAATTGGTTAGTTCCTGTATTTTTAATTTTATTTGTGGCTTACTATCGTCTGATCATCTACGCTGAAGAACAGTTTCTTACCCGTAAATTCGGTCAAAATTACCTCGACTGGAAAAATCAAACACCGCTATTATTGCCAGCTTTCTGGAAATACAAAGCCAATGCGCAGCCATTTTCCATTAAGGTTATACTTGAAAACGAATATTCTGGTTGGGCAGCGTCCATGACAACAGCCTGGGTGTTGTTGGCATTTCAACTCTATGTCATGAATAGCTTAGCTGCAGGTCAGAACAAGCTATTTTTGCTTTGTATGGCAGCGTTTATCCTTGTTTTTGGACTTGGTATGCGCTACCTCAAAAAGAAAACCAATGTGTTCAAGGTCAATTGATTTGACGACTGCAAATTACTGAGCTAAATCAAAGAGTTGTCGTTGCTGAAGGCTGCGTCCAAGCGTAAGTTCGTCTGCATATTGTAACTCTGATCCCACTGCAATTCCTCTAGAAATACGGGTCACCACCAACTCGAAGTCTTTGATTTTTTTATAAATGTAGAAATTCGTGGTGTCACCCTCCATAGTTGGGCTCAGTGCCAAAATAATTTCCTTAGGCTTGTTGGTTTCAATTCTTGTGGGCAGCGTAGCTATATTCAAGTCTTGCGGTCCGATGCCATCCATTGGCGAAATAAGACCACCCAACACATGATATAATCCATTGTAGGCGCTCGTGGCCTCAATAGCCATGACATCTCGGATGTCCTCAACGACGCAAATGAGTTGTGAATCGCGTTTGGGATTACTACAAATCTGACATGTCGGCACATCTGAGATGTTTCCGCAGTTTTGACAATGCAAAACTTTGTCTTTAAGTGCACTAAGTGCCTGGACAAAATCGTCGATTTCCAGTTCTTTTCTTTTGAGTAGGTCAAGTGCAAGTCTGAGTGCAGTTCGTCTTCCAATTCCAGGTAAACTAGCCAATTGATCTACTGCTTGCTCAAGGTGAACCGACGGGATTTGCATGCCGTAAATTTAACTAAATTTGCAGTATGGCAATCAAAGAGCTCAATATCCGCAACAAGCGCGCGCGCTTTGAATTTCATCTTGACGAAGTGTTTGAAGCGGGTGTAGTCTTGACCGGTACCGAAATCAAAAGCATCAGAAACGGAAAGGTATCCATTCTGGAAGCATATGGGCTCTATGAGAAAGGGGAGGTGTGGTTGCGCAACATGCACATTACCGAATACGAAAACGGTTCTTTTTACAATCACAAGCCGCGTGCCGATCGCAAGCTTTTGCTCAATCGAAAAGAGATAGTACGCATCGAGAAATTTCTCAAAATAAAGGGGCATACTTTAGTGCCACTCAAATTGTTTCTCTCAGAAAAAGGTTGGGTTAAAATTCAGATCGCTTGTGCCACTGGTAAAAAACTTCATGACAAGCGTCAGGACCTCAAAGAAAAAGACGATAAACGCGAAATGGACCGAATGCTCAAACGCTAGAATTTATAGCTTCAGCTGTGTCCTTTTTAGTCCTTGATAACCGGATAACCCGGATATTTCTTTTTGTCAAATACAAATTTAGCGTCGTCTATTTCAGGGTTGGCGGTAAATTTAGTGACCACGTAAGTCATAACGGTACCGTCTTTGGCTTTCATACTGGCCTTGAGTAATTCGTTGTCCGTTTTGGATATATAAAGAACGATGGTGTGGTATTCCGCCTTTGAAGGCACCTTCGGATATAAGTTAATCACGTGAACAGGTTCTCCGTTGAGTTTGTCTTCGTGGTCATATTTGTTTTTAAATCCGGTTTCCCAAATGGTCATCAGACGCTTAGGATTGATCGATTCTTCGTCGTCGGCACTCGCGTCAGACTCGTAAACAGAGCGTTCGTCTTTGACAATTGTCCAGGTTTTAACACCATTACAAATCATGGTGTTATCACCGTAAGAAGCGTAAAATTTATTTCCTTTGACCCATCCTTTGCCAATTTCGCTTTCGTTGGTACCGGTGTTGCTATTTTTTACACTGGCATTAAACTCAATGTAGAAAGACTTCATGCCTTTCATTTTGGTGGAAAGTTTGTCGAGTATCCCTTGTGCTTTGGCATCTTGGGCCATAGCTTGGGTCGATAACAAGGTTGCGAATAGGAAAAGTATAAAGCGCATAAAATTGAATTTCGTTGCAAATATCACAAATTATGCCAAATCAGCGAAATCTTTGTGGGCGTCTTTGCATTATTCCACTACAATGAGCGTGTGATTTGAAATCAAAGTAGTGCTATGCAATTGAAGTAAGTAGGTGCCTGCTTTGATTTCTTGGGGTAAATATATTTCTTGACCGGCAGAAAAGCGCATGATTTCTTTCCCTTTCATGTCGATGAGTCTGGCCATTTCAATGTCCGAGCCTGAATAATTCACCAAACTACCGGGGCAAGCCGGATTGGGGAATATATTTCTTTGCGCTTGATTTGTTTGAGACAAACCTGCCATTGAACCAATATTGATGTTGTCCAGATAAAGGCAATTGCCCCAATCGCCGACATTTCTGAAAGCTATTTGAAGGTTGCCAACATTTGCAAATGCACTGAGGTCAACGGAGTCAGTGCGCCATTGGGCAGCAGAGGGGGTAAAAAAGCTTTGGAAATCTGGAGAAGTAGCTAGGTTTTCTCCGCCTTTAAAATACAATACTTGTTCGGTGGCAAAGCAGTCAGTTGATGCAACAACCTGCAGCGAGTCAGAATAGCCGCTGCCCCAGCGCGCATAGGCAACGTCAAAATACAAAATTGGCTGAATACTCAGGGCACTGGTTTCAATTGGCATGATCAGATCGTCAAAACTGCCTTGGGAGTCAATATCGTAATTATTGAAATAAGTCGCTTGACTTGAATTTCCGAACCCACCCGCAGTGGTGGATAGCGCCCAAGTTCCGTTGCCGTTGTGGTCTTTTACAGTCCAGCCTTGAGGTAAAAATGCTTGCTGGAAATCTTCTTGAATGCCTGTTTGAAAATTAAAGAAATCTAAGTTAACATATAAAGAATCGGTATCGGTTTGGCCATTGGCGTCTGTAATTTGAAGAATAGCAAGATGCTGACCTGCATTTTGAAACAAAACAGCCGGATTTCTGAGTGTTGAGTTGCTCGGGCTTCCCGTAGGAAAAGTCCATTGCCAAGAAGCATTTTGATGGTTGATGAAAGAATAATCGTCGAAATAGAAAGAATCTACTGCACAAATTGCAGTTTTTTGCAGTTTATCAACTGTAATACGCGCTACAATTTGCGTAGGGTTTTCTACCAAATTGCTTTCGTAAATGCCTTTGCCATAGGTAGCTAAACGTATTTTATTGTCTCGGTAAAAAGGCTTCAGGATATTGCCATTTGTAAATAAAGGCAAGCCATTGTTCTCTACAGTGAAATTGGTTTGATTGTTTCGGTAGTAAACGGCTT
>JBJTNX010000119.1:0-5500 GCA_046074325.1 Sphingomonadales bacterium | reverse complement strand
CAAATATGCTGCGGAAATTGGTCACTATATTGCCGATGCGCATGTGCCTTTACACACCACTGAGAACTACAATGGTCAGCTTCCCAATCAGCATGGCATTCATGGGCTCTGGGAAAGCAGACTTGTCGAATTACAAGCAGCTGACTTCGACTATTGGATTGGTCCAGCGCAGTACATTACATCTGTTCAACAGGCCATTTGGTCTGCCGTGCGCAGCTCCCATGCTGCACTAGACTCAGTGCTAAGATTTGAAAAAGAAATCAGTGCACAAATGAATCCGCAAGAGAAATACAGCTATGAGCAGCGCGGCAGTACCATGACTAAAGTGTATTCAAGGGCATTTTGCACAGCGTATCATAACGCACTCAACGGCATGGTAGAACGCCGCATGCGTGCCGCTATCTGGATGGTGAGTAGTATTTGGTACACAGCATGGATAGATGCCGGACAACCCAACCTAATGGCTTTAACGCTGAACCCTACTCAAAAAGACAAGCAGGACCTAGATACCATTCAAAGCGCTCATAAACGCTGGAAACAGCGCAGTTGTCATTAATTCAGACTTCTGTAGCGGATGCGTTTTGGCCCGGCATCGCCGAGGCGTTTACGACGGTTTTCTTCGTATTCTGAATAAGACCCTTCGAACCAATAAACCTGAGAATCGCCTTCGAATGCCAAAATATGGGTGCAAATGCGATCCAAGAACCACCTGTCGTGGGAGATCACTACTGCACAGCCCGCAAAGTTTTCAATACCTTCTTCTAAGGCGCGCAGCGTATTGACATCGATGTCATTGGTTGGCTCATCGAGCAATAGGACATTTGCTTCGGTTTTGAGCGTCATGGCCAGATGCAAGCGATTACGCTCTCCGCCCGACAAAATGCCTACTTTTTTATTCTGATCCGAACCATTGAAATTAAATTTAGACAAATAGGCCCTTGAATTGATTTTTTGATTGCCCACCTCTACATATTCAAGCCCGTTGGAAACAACATCAAAAACGGTTTTATCTGGATGGATATCCTTGTGGGTTTGATCTACATAGCCGATTTTGACGGTCTCTCCAACGGTGAACTCACCTTTATCTGGCGCCAATTCTGACATGATCATCTTGAATATCGTTGTTTTACCCGCTCCGTTGGGCCCAATGATGCCAACTATACCGGCTGGTGGCAACTTGAAGTTGAGGTCATCGTAAAGGAGTTTATCTCCGAAAGCCTTGGCAACATGAATGGCATCGATGACGTTGTTACCCAAACGCGGTCCGTTAGGAATTGGCATCTCGAGTTTGGCTTCCTTTTCACGGGCATCTTCAGAGAGCATTTTGTCGTAATTCTGTAAACGCGCTTTGCTTTTGGCTTGTCGGGCTTTGGGATTCATGCGCACCCACTCAAGCTCTCTGGCCAACATTTTTTGACGCTTAGACTCCGTTTTTTCTTCTTCTTGTAGGCGTTTGCCTTTTTGCTCTAGCCAAGAAGTGTAGTTTCCTTTCCATGGAATGCCCTCGCCTCTATCGAGCTCGAGAATCCAGCCTGCAACATTATCGAGGAAATAGCGGTCGTGGGTAACGGCAATGACGGTTCCTTTGTATTGTTGTAAGTGTTGTTCTAACCAATCGATAGATTCTGCATCGAGGTGGTTGGTTGGTTCATCTAGCAATAACACGTCCGGATTTTGCAAGAGTAAACGACAAAGTGCAACGCGTCTGCGCTCACCACCAGAAAGCGTGCCGATGAGTTGTTCATCTGGCGGGCAACGCAATGCATCCATGGCGCGCTCAATTTTGGTGTCGAGCTCCCAGGCATCTAAGGCGTCAATTTTATCCTGGACTTCACCTTGACGAGCAATGAGTTTATCCATTTTATCGGGATCAGACATGACGTCTTCATCCATAAATGCATTGTTGATTTCTTCGTATTCAGCCAGTACATCGACAATTTCTTGAGCGCCTTCTAGAACGATTTCACGTACGGTTTTATTGGCGTCTAGCTCTGGCTCTTGCGGAAGATACCCCACCGAGTAGCCTTGAGAGAACACGACTTCACCTTGAAATGCTTTGTCGAGGCCCGCAATGATTTTCATGACGGTTGATTTACCCGAGCCATTTAAACCGATGATCCCTATTTTGGCACCATAGAAAAAGGACAAGTATATATTTTTGATGATTTGCTTGCCTTGAGGGGTTGTTTTGGAAACCCCCACCATTGAAAAAATGATTTTTTTATCGTCTGACATATGAATTATTTATCGAGTTCAAATTGTGAATATTGCTTGCTTTGTAGCACCTCAACAGCTTTTTGTAAAATTTCATTGGTTTCGTTGTAAACCTGAAACATTTCGTTGGTGCCCCAGAGATCTTGGGCCAAAACTGCTTTGATGCGCAGTTTGAGCAGTTGTTCTGAAATAGCATACTGCTCGGCATTGAAGAGCAAGGTAGGATCTTCTTTTTGGACATACGCAAAGAATTGATCCATAAACGCTTGATCGAGAATGAAATCGCGCTTAAACGCATTGATATCCGGATACTTTGAACGTAGTGCTGCTCTATTGGCATTGATATATTGAAAAGCAAAACTATTGACGTGCCCGCCTTGAATAAGATCGGCAAAATAAACGGAGTTCTGGGTGGTGTCTAAGGGTACAAATACATCTGGCATAATACCACCACCTCCATAAACGGTGCGCTTTGTTTTCAGCGTTTTGTACATTAAGGAGTCAGGCATTTTGATGGAATCTTTGAGGAAGAATTCACCATTTAAATAACGCTGATTGAGGTCTTTTCTGTAGGTTTCGGTGTCCTGGTAAGGTTTCTGAATATGACGACCTGTAGGGGTGTAATAGCGTGCAATTGTAAGGCGCATTTCTGAGCCGTCACTGAGCGGCATAGGGCGCTGCACTAAGCCTTTTCCATAAGAACGGCGACCAATCACCAAACCGCGATCCCAATCTTGAACGGCACCGGATAAGATTTCACTTGCACTGGCGCTATATTCGTCGGTGAGAATGACTAATTGACCTGTTTCAAACAACCCTTTTCTACCTGCTTTCAAATCGGTTCTAGGTTGTGCCCTACCTTCTGAATAAACGATGAGTTTGTCTCCGCTCAGAAATTCATCGGCCAATTTGTGCGCGGCATCGAGCAAGCCACCGCCGTTACCTTGTAAGTCAAATATGAGGCTTTTCATGCCCTGCTCTTTGAGGTCGAGCATTGCTTTTTGAACCTCTTGAACAGTGGTTTTAGAAAAACTATTGAGTTTTATATAACCAATTTCTTTGTCGATCATGTAGGCTGCATCAACGGAAAACACAGGAATTTTATCGCGGGTAATATTGAAATCGAGGAGCTTTCCTTTTCTATTGACGGTTACTTTTACCTTTGTACCGAGATCGCCCATTAATTTTTGTCTGACTTGGTCATTTTTGATACCGATTCCGGCCACGTTTTGACCGTCTACTTGTACAATTTGATCTCCTGGTAGAATGCCGAGTTTTTCGGACGGGCCGCCCGGAATAGTGGCGACCACACTAATGGTATCTTTCATGAGTTGAAAGCGTACACCGATTCCAACAAAACTACCATTGATGGTCATTTGCGCGTCGTCGAGATCTTCTTTGGGTATGTAAGTTGAATGCGGGTCGAGTTCTTCGAGCAACGCAATAATGGCAGCCTCTGAGAGTTTATTGGTATTGGGCGCATCGACATAAAAGCGCTCCACGTTGTAAAGCACTTCTGCCATTTTGCGTGCTGCATTGGCAGCATCGTCAGGTTGTTGCGCAAAAATGCGAGGGCATGTAGCGCAGATTAGGATAATAAAAATGAGACGCATGTCAGTATAATTAAGGTTTACAAAAATAAACACTTGCTAGGCAAATTGCTCAGAAAGTTTAACTTTGTTATACACAAATGAGAGAAAAAAAACGCAAACTTTATTGGTACCAAAAACGCAAAACGCGCAATGCCTTCAAACGCATTAAAAAATGGGCAGGTTATTTTTTTACTTTTTTGGGTTCCGCTATTTTACTCTACGCCATTTGTACCTTTTTACTTTCTAGAATTGGTGTTGAGGGCAGGTCTAACAAAAACGCCCACAATATCGTGTATCTCATGAAATCTGGCGTTCATTCAGATTTTGTTGTACCAGTCAAAAACCACATCAAAGATTGGCGCGCCGAGTTTCCTTTAACCAATACCGCTTTTAAAGACAGCCTCAGTACCCTTGTTTCGATCGGTTGGGGAGACCAAAATTTTTACATGAACACCCCTCAATGGTCTGATCTCACCATTCAGACAGCACTGAGCGTTCCGTTTGGCATAGGGCCTGCTGCCATACATGCCACTTACTATCAACAACTTTTAGATGACCGCCCCATTATCAAATTACGCCTTACCGACCAGCAATACCGCAAATTAGTTCGGTACATTGAAAACACACTTGTTCACAGTAAAAAAAGCCACAAAACGCAATTTATCAAAGCCACCAAACCGGGAGTAGTTACGGGCAATGACGCCTATTATGCTGCACATGGTCGCTATAATATGTTCAAAACTTGTAATACCTGGGTCAATTCAGGGCTCAAGGCCTGTCAGCAAAAAGCGTGTTACTGGACGGCGTTCGCTGGTGGCATATTCTATCAATATGGCAAATAGGGCTTTATTTTTTATCTTCCTTTCATTTTCAATTCATTCAGCCATGGGGCAAGATCTATTGGTATTCATCAACGGTTACAGAGGCCCAAAATACGATAAGCAACAGCCCAATAATCAACTTCATTACAAAGACCCAACTGGCTACTGGTATCAACTTGACGACACCATCCGACAACGGTTTCCCACTGCCAAAGCAGTTTATTTTGATGCGCATCACCCACTGAGCACCTCTACTCACCTTCGATTTTCCAAAGCACTGCGGTCCTATGTTTTTTCTCGATTTTGTTGGATTCGCAAAAACAGCCATTGGGTGCTCAATAAAAAAATCAATGAAAGCGGCTTCCAACAAAGGGTTGAAAACGGCCGCTTGGCAGGAATGGCCCTAAAAGCAGCACTTAACGGATCTGATGTTAAAAAAATTCATTTTGTTTGTCATAGTATGGGCTATGCCTATATGTTAGGCATGATTGACATTCTTGAAAATGAAGTTCAATTTGGCAAAGTGCTGATTTTATCACCGGAGGGTGCCAATACTCAAGGAAGAAATTGGGGCTTATTTGAAGAGGTTTGGCAATACGGTGCGCATGCAGACGACAAACTTTCTGATCCTATTTGTTTTCAAGATGGCATTGCGCCACAGCAGCCTGTTGTCGGGATCGAACAATTGCCCGCTGGAACACTTGGCGGTCGCATTTATATCCCAGAAAACTATCCTCGAAAAAAGTTAGGCTTCATCAAAAGCCATCACCTCGCTTACTACGATTGGTTTAAACTTATTGGACCTAATGATTTTGGGTATTTTGCAGAGTAGCTTTTTGCGGCTTGAACAATACCAAACAAAGCAAAGCGGCA
>JBJTNX010000118.1:0-3216 GCA_046074325.1 Sphingomonadales bacterium | reverse complement strand
GTTATTTGCCGATACCAATCCAGGATAGAAATGCTGGCCATTGCAATTAATGATGGTATCCCAATCTTCTTTTGCGAATGTTTGGGTCAAAGAATTTTTTACAAAAGCGATGCGGTCATTGACAACGCCAATTGCTGCAGATTCTAGTACTTGTCCGTTACCGATGTGCGCTGTTCCGTGAAGCAATAAAATGCGTTGCGCACTCATTTGTGTGCTCATAAAAATTGCCAATAATAAAATATATCCTTTCATATCAATGGGCGTTTTCAGTTGCTGTTGCTTCTTCGCCAAGCGTATCACAATGATAGTGTTTCTTGGTTTTCTTTTGTGGCGTTCTAGCGGGCTCTCCTCTTTCGTTTGCAGCAAGCATAAGACTCAGAATACGAACTCTTTCTTGGGCAATGGCTGGTTCCATTTTTTGGGTCTGAATTGCTTCATCGTAGTAGACAACACCGTCAATGAGCGTCATGTTGACCCGAGCCTCAATACTCAAAGGATTGGCTGTCCAAAGCACTAAATCGGCGGCTTTGCCTTGTTTGATGCTGCCCATTTGATCGTCAAGATGTAATATTTTAGCTGGATTCAGCGTAACGAGTTTCCAGGCTTCTTCTTCTGAAAGACCGCCATACTTTATGGTTTTTGCGGCTTCTTGGTTGAGTCTACGACCCATTTCGGCGTCGTCTGAATTAATGCAAACCAACACACCTTGCTCTGTCATCAGCGCAGCATTGTATGGAATTGCATCGTTGACTTCAAATTTATACGCCCACCAGTCCGAGAAGGTAGAGCCAGCGACGCCATGCTTGCGCATTTTGTCTGCCACTTTATAGCCTTCTAATATATGGGTAAACGTATTGACCCTGAAGCCCATCGAATCCGCTACGTGCATCAACATATTGATTTCGGATTGAATGTAAGAATGACAGGTAATGAAGCGCTCAGAACGCAAGATCTCTGACAAAACTTCAAGTTCTAAATCCACTCTTGGGGCCACTTTTGTGAGCCCGGAACGATAGGCGGTCCACTCGGCTTGATACGCTTTGGCACGATAAAAACCATCGTAAAAAACCTGCTCAACGCCCATCCTAGTTTGCGGAAAACGCACCGTATTGAAATCGCCCCAATTGGCTTGTTTGACGTTTTCACCTAATGCGCACTTAATGAATTTGGGCGCGTTGTCAATAAGCATGTCGTCGGGAGTGACTCCCCACTTGAGTTTGATCAATGCAGATTGACCCCCAATTGGATTTGCAGAACCGTGTAAAAGTTGGGCAGCCGTTACACCTCCTGCCAATTGGCGATAAATATCGATGTCATCGGGATTAACGACGTCGGCAATGCTTACCTCAGCGGATATGGCTTGCCCACCTTCGTTGACACCTTTCGAAATTGCAATGTGCGAGTGCTCATCGATGATACCTGAAGTGAGGTGCAGACCTGTTGCGTCTACCACCCGAGATCCGTTTGGCACATTAATATTTTGACGACTGACTTGCTTGATTTTTCCATCGACTACCAGTACATCGGCACCTTTGAGAATACCTTCTTTTTCATTGGTCCAAACGGTGGCATTTTTAAAGAGAATTGTCTGTGAGGCTGGCCTTTGTGTTGCACCAAAAGCCATGTTTGGAAACCAGACTTGGCCATATGAAGTAGTGTCGGCCTTGATGGCAATCGGTGCCGCTTTCGGTGAAGCTTGTTGTTGAATACCGCTCCAATGAAACCACTTGCCATTGGCATCTGTGCCATCCCCTTCGAGTATCATTCCATTCTTTATGACCTTAGCGTGTAGCTGGATCAGTTGTTTTGGATTGGTGTGTAAGGAAACAAATGGTATGGAAAGGTCTGCTTGTTTGAGTGTGAGTGTTGCTTTTGTACTGAGGGTATCTGTTTGTGTTTTATACTGTACTTTTCCTTGTGGTTTATCATTGGTACCAGTAACAATTAATTCATAGGTGGCATCTGGCAATTGAATCGAATAGGTGCCAATAATCTGACTGTGAGAGGGCGTTTTTAAATAAGTGGCCTCTCCTAAATTCCAGGCTTCAAGTAACTCCGCTTCGAATTGAAAAGGATCTGCTGTAAAGACGGAAAAACTTGCCCATTTTCCTGCCTCGAGTGTACCAATTTGTTGGTCGAGCCCTAGCCAACTTGCCGGATTGGTGGTCAGTGCTGCAAATGCTTCTTGTCCAGGCAAGCCGCGGGAAATCGTTTTGCGGAGCGCAGTCCAAAATTGTTCGGCATTTTTAAGGCCGAATGAAGTGAAGGCAATTGGAATTCCCGCTTTTTGTAATATTTGTGCGTTGCTTGGAGCGAGCTCCCAATGTTTAAGATCCGAAAGAGGAATTTCTCGAGCTAAATATGGGTCATTGACGTCATATGCATCAGGAAAAGTAAGTGGCAAAACCATCTTGACCTTGGCTGTGCTTAAAATATCGGCAATCGTGTATTCATTACCAGAACCAACATAGATAAAATTGGTTTTGAATTCATTGGCAATTTTTTGAGCTCGAAGGATTTCCCATTTGTCCTCGGTTTTAAAAAACGTGGGGAGTGTTTGAAGCGTTTGCCATTCGGAAAGCGAAACAGAAAAAGGTAAATTAGCCTGGTTTGCTTGATAGTACTTTTGGTCGTAAAGTGCTTGGCGTAAAAGCGCAATAGATCCCATTTGAGAAGACGGATAAGTTTGCTGACTGCCCCCCTTTGAAAATGAATATAATTGAGCCGCTTTTGCGCGAATAATTTGCTTGTGGATATCGCCTTGACCTAGCGCAACCAATGCTGCTCCACCACGTACAATGCCGTCCATATGATGCGTTAGCGCGAAACCGAATCCAGCCTGCTGCAATTGCAATGAAGGGGACTCAGCAAATTTATAGGCGCTCGCCGCATTGAGCTCTGGATGGATGGCTTCGTTCCAGTAATAAGCCCCTTCTTTATTGCTTTCCAATTGTGGACGCCAACCGTTGTTCTTGAAGCTAATAGGATCAAGTCCCACACTGGAATAGACATCGATGAATGCTGGAACCAGTACTTTGCCGGTATAGTCTTGGCAAACTGCGCCATCTTTTTTGATGTTTTTACCAACTTGGATTATTTTTCCTTCATGTATGAGCAGATCGGCATCTTCTAGTGTCAGACCTGGTTTAACCATAATGGTCGCATGCTGGAGCAAAATGAACTTTGGCTCAGAGGTCTTTAGACCGTTGTCAGGAC
>JBJTNX010000117.1:0-5207 GCA_046074325.1 Sphingomonadales bacterium | reverse complement strand
ACGCATGATTTGATAGATGGCATTGTACCAGCCAGTTGACGACCGTATGCCGTCTTCAGGAAGAATAAGTCCTGGCCTAAATAAGAAAACACGTTCAAATCCTTTATTAATGATATAATTTTCGGTTTTTCCTTTGACATTTGCCCACATCGAGCGGCTGTTTTCTGCAGTTGAAGTACCTGTGCCGGAGACATAGCAAAACGTCATTTTGGAGTTCACTTCATAACAAACGTCGGCCAATGATTTGGTGTATTCGAATGTTTTAAGCGTAAATTCTTCTTGAGAGACACCAATTGACGAAATACCCATGCAATGAAAACAAGCATCTACTTTATTTAATTGGGGTTGAATCGTATCCAAATTTGAAAAATCAGTTAGAATTAGTTCTTCAATTTTCGAGTCCGAAATACCTGTTGACCTGCGCGTTAGTAGCGTGATTTTAGTAATTGTAGCATCTTTGAGACAAGCATATAATACGCCTTTACCAACCATGCCAGTAGCACCTGTAATAAGGATATGTGCCATTTGAGAATAATTTAAAAAGAATGTGAATGAAAACTTTGAACTTCAGCTATCATGCTGTGGTAATACCGATACCATTTGTTACGGCCTAATTCTTTAGCTTTTAGATGAATAGGGTGGGACGCCCATTCTTTGATAGCATCTTTATTTGCCCAGTAACTAATAAAAGTACCGCGGCCGTCGTGCTTCATGCTTTCGTAACCCAAAAAACCGGGTATTTGCTTGACAAGTTCAAGCGTTTGTACATCATATGCCTCGTAACCTTCGAGGTCTTCACCGAGGTAATAATTGAATATAGAGGCAAAAAACGGTGCTTGGGGCGGGGCGGGGGTATACCAGTTAATCATGGTTAAAATTAACTTTTTTAAGTTTTAATTGTGGCGAATGCTTACCAATGCCCGCAAGGCAGGTTTGGCCATTTTTAAATTCAATATCTCTTGGGCAAGCTTTTGAATTTCCCTGTCGTAATACTGACGTGCATTGTCATCAGCTTGAATGATACACTGATTCAAAACGTAAAAGGTTAGTTATTCATTAATTCAAGCAATTCCTTTGCTTGGTTGATATGTCTTGACTCGTGGGTAACAATGATGTCAAAAGCCGTGGCAAGTTTATATACAATTAATCTGCTTGCTGGAGAATGAATGACCGCGTCATTAGCAATCAGCGGGGCCGCCGCTTCGATGGCTTTTTTTAGTTCTTCTTGATGCTGAATAAACCGCTTAATGATATCATGAGATACACTACTATTCAATGGCTCCCAGATTGGGAAAGTTTTCATTTTTTTGCGCCTACTGGGCTCAACGGATTTCAACACAAAGCTGCCAAAAAAGTTAACTAAAAATTTGAATTTGGCTTGAAAAGGAGCGCTATACTCATCGTTATGCAGCTCATTTAAAATGGGGTAATAACTTTCGTTAATCACAATGAGGTGCTCTAGGTTTTGAGCAATGCTCCAGGTTTGATTATTTGGCTGAAAGTTAAGTTTTTGCTCAGGTATTTTTGAAAATAATTCTAGGACCAAATTCGTATTTTGATCAATATGCGCCTTCCAATTCAAATGATTCATATGACAAAATTAATAATCCCTACCATTCTCTTGCAATAGTGCAAATGCCTCATTCCATGTCGGAATCGTTTGAGATTTATAACCGAATGTCCTGCCGGTTGAATTCCTTTGGGTTTAAGTCCAGTGATGGAGATGTAGGGCATGGGGAAGATATGTCAGAATAAAATTAAGTTAAACTTAATCATTAGTTTTGGTTAATCATTTTCAAACGGAAGCAAACTTATGTCCACCCAATTCTCCATCTGCCTGTGGCACCAAAACGCAAAAGAAATGGCTGCCTACTACCAAGGTATCTTTGCAGACTTTAAACTCATTTCAGAAAACCCGATGGCAGTGGTTTTTGAGATCAATGGAATCCGTATGATGTGCCTCAATAACGCAGCTCCAAACATGCCATTCAACGAAAAGATATCCTTTGTTCTTACAGTTGATACCCAGGAAGAAATCGATGCGTATTGGTCTTATTTTACCAAAGAAGGGCAAGCCGGGCAGTGCGGTTGGCTTGAGGATAAATACGGCGTGTCTTGGCAAGTACTCCCGAGTATTCTAGGAAAGCTCATGACCAACCCAGAAACAGCCCCCAAAGCCACTTATGCTTTCATGCAAATGACCAAGTTCGATATAGCGAAATTGGAAGAGGCGGTGCGGTGAGCAATTAATCTTAACTTTAGACCAAACCCTAAATGTCAAACGATGGATTGGTACATGAAAAATAGATGGTGGATTTGGACGGTTACAGGCGTATACCTGGCCTACAGAATTTTTGTAAGTATTTATTACATGCCGGAATAAATAAAAAAAGCCTCACGTTTCCGTAAGGCTTTTCGCTCCCCCTGCTGGACTTGAACCAGCGACCCTCTGATTAACAGTCAGATGCTCTAACCAACTGAGCTAAGGAGGAATGTCTCAATTCGAGGATGCAAATATACGTAATTTTTCGAATTCAAAAAGTGAAATTTTCAAAAAAATCTGCACTTTTTTTCATCTTTTTGCTAAGTTATTCAAAATCATCGCTATCCAATGTGTAATCGTCGAGGCTTGTGGCATATTGGTCTTCGTCTTCATCCTGATCTATGAAACCAAGTGCGTCGTCGTCGCGGTTGGCAGGTCTTAGGATATTTGTTTTGGATACATTGAGTCTGATTTCTGTGCGTGATTGGCCATCTTCTAGAAGAACCGTTTTTGCAAAAGGTGTGCCCAGTACTTCTACGAGTGTTCCGCGGGTTAAAAAATCGGTAATGCGCATGTTGGAGCCATCTCTTTTCCAAATGGTGCAATTGACCCAAGTGGTTTTGGTGCGCATTTGGCCTGATTTTTTGTCTTTCCAATTTTTATTATGCGCAACTGGAAAATTGATGGCAACGATGCCGCGCTCCATGGTTTTGACATGGGCGTCTTTGCCAATATTGCCGATAAGTCTGGTTTCAAATACTGTAGCCATGAGTAGGGTTCAATTAAAAAAGCGTGTACCGGAATATACCGATACACGCTTCTAACAATGAAGTACTTAAATTGTTTTAGTGCTGATGTCCGTTAGGGCCATGTGCATGTCCGTGCGCCAATTCTTCTGGATCTGCATCGCGCACCTCGAGAATAGTTCCCGTAAAATGTAGGTCAGTACCTGCTAACGGATGATTAAAGTCCATTTGTACGGTTTCGTCGGTGATTTCCAAAATACGACCGCGCAATTGGTTTCCTTCGTTGTCAGACATCGGAACCATACTGCCTACTTGAAACATTTGGTCGTCAAATTGACCCTCTTCGTTATGGAAGATATTGGCCGGAAGCATTACAATATGCTGTGGATCTTGCTCGCCGTAGGCATTGGCTGCAGCAATATGAAAATCAAAGTGCTCGCCCGCAGCTTTGCCGGCTAATTTTTCTTCAAATTCTGGAATCATGCCACCCACACCATATAAAAAGGTCAAGGCGTTTTCCGGAGTTGTTTCTTCGATGTGTTCTCCGGTGGTGTGATCAGAGAGTTTGTAGGTCAAGGTAACGACCTTTTGGTGGGAGATTTGCATGTTATTTTTGAATTAATTGCTTTACAAAATTTGGAAGTGCAAATGTTGAGAAGTGGATGTCTTCGTTGTAATAACGAAGACCTTTTTCTGAAACAAATGTTTTGATGGCAGCAGTGTTGCTTATTTTGCGTGGATCTGCTGCGCCTTTGAGCCCATACTGGAAACTCCACATGCCGGTAGGGTAGGTCGGTACAAAGAACAGGCCGACTGGTGCGTTGTCTTTGCCGAAAATACTTTGCAAGGTTTGGTTGAGCTCGGCGAACGCTTTTTCATTGAATTTCGGAGACTCACCTTGGGCCACCAAAATGCCATCGGATTTCAGGGTGCGGTAGCAATTTTGATAGAAGTCTACGCTAAACAAACCTTCTGCAGGGCCTACTGGGTCTGAACCGTCAACAATAAGCAGGTCGTAAATAGCATCTGGTGCGTTTTTAACAAAAGCAATACCGTCGTCTACGATAAGTTCTAAACGCGGGTCGTCGAAAGCTGCGGCAATTTCTGGAAGATGCTCTTTACAGGCCTTGATGACTTCGCCATCGATTTCGACCATGGTGACTTTTTCAATGTTGCTGTGACGCAATACTTCGCGGACTGTTCCGCCGTCGCCACCACCTATGACCAATACATTCTTGGCATTTTGAAGCGTAAATAAACTCGGGTGAGCAATCATTTCGTGGTAGTGAAACTCGTCTTTGATGGTGGTCATGACCATGTCGTCGAGCGCGAGCATTTTACCATATTTGGTAGATTCAAGAATGCGTACACGTTGAAATGGAGACTGTACATCAAAAAAGACATCGCCTGTGAAGCGCAAAGAGAGCGCTTGGTCTTCGTCTTTGTCTGTGAACCAGACATTGCGTGTGTAAAAATCGGGGTTGCGCCATTCGGCCGCTTTCTCGCGGGCGGTAGTGATATCAAAGTCGTTGCGCGTCAATAAATTGACAGAACCACGCTTCATTTCGATTGCAGAATAAGATTTGGCGCCAAAGCATTCTTTGAGGTGGTCAAAAGCAATCCAGGCGTTCATGTCGCCACAAGTAAAGACATCAACAGCAGCATAACCGTATTCAGGCCAGGTATGAATAGCGAGGTGGCTTTCTTGGATAACAACGACACCGGATACACCATATGGGGAAAAATGGTGAAAAGTAGAGTTGATCACAGTTGCCTCTGCCTTTCGGGCTGCGCCGACCATATCGCGTTCGATAGCCGCGACGTCGTTCATGACATGCGGATCACAATTCATAAACTCCACCAAAATGTGGTTTCCAAGTGCTGTGTTGCTCATTTTTCTGCTTAAAATTTAAAAATTGACCGCAAAGTTACGGAATTTCAAGGGATTGATGTGTAATGTATGTTAAATTTCAGTCTGATAAATAGCGTAACTTATCCAAACTCACCTTAATGCGGGCCTGCCCAAAAATCACACTCAGCTGCTTGCCTTTCATTTCCTCGACCAATCCGATGCGATTGGTCTGGATCAATTGTACTTTGCTACCGATTTTGATTTTTTCTTGTTCGTATTTTTCTGCGCGCTGTACCTCTTTTTTGGTGGGTTTTTGAGTAGGAGAGGCGAGGGGAGTCTTATTCTT
>JBJTNX010000116.1:0-3529 GCA_046074325.1 Sphingomonadales bacterium | reverse complement strand
TAGCCGCCACCGCCGCCACCGCCTGCTGCAGTTGAATAAAAACCACCGTTTCCGCCAGTTCCTATTGTACCTGCAGTACCAGGTTGGCCGCCACCCCAAGGTGGGCCTCCATTACCGCCTGCAACTTGAGTGCCGCCGCCGCCGCCCGTTCCGGTGAAAGGGGAGCCTGTTCCGGTTTGGCCTGTAGCGCAACCACCTTGGCCACCAGTAGCCTGGTAGTTAGTTTGGCCTGAGCCACCAGCACGTCCGCCACCGCCGCCTGCAACTACAATACGGTTGGTCATGGCATAAGGAGGGATGCGAATATCGGAAGCACCGCCTCCGCCTTTAGATTCATATTGTGGATTGGAGGGGGCAGCGTGGCCATTGCCTCCGCCGTTCCAACCACCTGCCGGCCCTGTTGGGTTGCCGCCGACACGAATTTCTAGTACTTGACCGGGTGTAACGGCAATGCTCGGGTGTTGAACGCGCGCACCATTACCGCCTTGGCCAGAGCCAACGAAAGGCGTGGCTAGTGTACCGCCACCTTTTGCTCCGCGAACGTCTACTTGAATTGAATAAACGCAAGGCGGAACCGTCCAAGTTTGAACCGCACCTGTATAGTTAAAGGTTACAGATTGTTGGGCCTGTGTAAAAAGAGTAGAGAGAGAAAATACGGAGAAGATAATCTTCTTGATCATATGTTGTAGGTTATGTAGGTACACAAATTTAAGTTAAATAATCGTGATTTTAGAACGAAAATTATGCCTTTGGGTTGCTTTGTGTCTTAAAAAAAAGTACTTTGTACGTAAATTTTAAGACGATGACGCCCTACACAGGTCCATGGACCGCTGCCGAAGCAGCACATTTATTACGGCGCTGCACTTTTGGCGCCACCTTTGCGGATATTCAAAATGCAGTTACTTTGGGCCTAAGCCAAACGCTCAACGAACTCTTTATTGCCGCACCAATTGATCAGCCGCTTGCTTATGACCCAGCTGAACAGATTGTGAATATTGGCGAAACTTGGGTGAATGCGGTTTATCCTCAAGATCAAACAGCGAATATTCAGACTGAAGGAGCCCGAATGAAATCTTTAGGAGCGTGGCTCGCTAAAAACCTCAATCAAGAAAGCCTCAGTTTGACAGAGAAAATGCAATTTTTTTGGCAAAACCATTTCGGAGTTACCACCTCAGGCGACGCAAGGGCTATGTATCAATTTTTACAATTGTTGAGGCAACACGCGCTTGGCAATATCAAACAGCTTGTCAAAGACGTCAGCATTGATCCATGTATGCTCTTGTTTTTGAATGGCTCCACCAATACTGTATTTTCACCAAATGAGAACTACGGTAGGGAACTTTTGGAATTGTTCACCGTTGGTAAAGGTGCGCAGCTTGCAGCCGGTGATTACACAACGTTTACTGAGCAAGATGTTGCAGCTGCGGCCAAAATCTTTACGGGCTATATCGTTCAAGGAGTGCGCAGCGCAACACTCCCTCAAGTGACAAGCCAGTTCATGGCACCTCTCCACGACAACACCACAAAAACCCTCTCCTATCATTTTGCCAATCAAACTATATCTGCAGCTGGTGCTGTCGAATACGCCAATTATATTGATGTCGTTTTCAATCAACCAGATACAGCGAAATATATTTGTAGAAAACTGTACAGGTATTTTGTCAACCATGACATCACCCCATGGGTAGAGCAAAATATAATTGCCGACATGGCTCAAACATTGACCGCAACTAATTTTGAGGTGGCGCCGGTGCTACAAGAATTACTTTCGAGTGCACATTTCTACGACATTGCGGTTCGTGGCGCCATCATTAGATCTCCGCTCGAGACGTTATGCGCGATGCTCAACACCTCAAACACTTATGCAAATTTTGATTTACAGTCCAATTATCAAATCTATTTATCGATGTATGGTTTGGCAGATCAAATGGGACAGGGTTATGCTGCTCCGCCAAGTGTAGCAGGCTGGACGCCATATTATCAAGCTCCTGCTTTTTACAGACTTTGGATCAATTCAACCTACATTAAAAAGCGCTTTGACGTCGCCAATTTATTGACTTCCAATTTTTACAATGTCAATGGAAATGTCTTTAAAATTAAAGTTGTTGATTTACTAAATGGTTTGTCTGCGCCAGCGTCGGCACCTCAAGTAATCGATGATCTTTGTCTGGTTTTCTTTCCAAAAGAAATTCCACAAGCCGATAAACTGGCCATCAAAAATATACTGACCAATGGGCTGCCAGATTTTGAATGGACCTTACAATACAACGAGTACCTTGCTGATCCAACAAATCCTGTTTTTTTCAATCCAGTTGAATTGCGCATGCAAGCTGTATTGAATGTCATGTTTAAAATGCCTCAATTTCACGTTTGCTAATGAAAAGAAGATCCTTCCTCAGAAACAGTGCGCTAGCCAGTTTGTCTTTACCTTTTGTACAGGATGGTTTCTCTATGCAAGCCATTGCTAAAAAGTTGTTCGATGTACCGAAGAGTGCTGAAGATAAAGTCTTGATTTTAATTCGCATGAATGGCGGCAACGACGGTCTTAATATGGTGTTCCCAAGAGATCAATACGCTGAATTGTTGGTTCAACGCGCGAATATTTTAGTGCCCGAAAGCCAAATTTTACCACTAACGGCAGAAGTGGGTTTGCATCCGAAAATGACCGGAATGCAAACGCTTTTCAATGAAGGTAAACTTAGTGTGATTCAAAATGTGGGTTACCCGGAGCCCAACCGGTCGCATTTTCGTTCCATGGACATCTGGACCACAGGTGCTTTGGATATCAATCAAACGAGTGGCTGGCTGGGTCGTTACTTCGATAGTACTTATCCTAATTTTCCGGATGCATATCCGAACGTGGATTTTCCAGATCCTTTTGCCATTTCAATGGGTTCAGAAGTATCGAGTACTTGTCAGGGACTTATGGGAAATTTCAGCCATGCGGTTTCAGATCCGTTCAACTCCTCGAATTTACTTCTGACCTCCGTCACCAATGATGGCACCTATTATGGTGGGCAAATTGAATACATTTCAACCCTGATCAATCAGACCAACGAGTACGGTCAGCAAATCAGTAGTGCGGCTAGCGCAGGTAATTCCTTATCAAGCTTATATGATCCTCAAAATCCGCTGGCTGTGCAACTTAAATATGTAGCCCAAATGATATCTGGCGGGTTAAAAACGAAAGTTTATATCCTCAATGTGAATGGCTTTGATACACACGATGCACAAGTTGATCAAAATAATTTGCAAGAAGGTGCACACGCCAATCTACTTAAGCGAATTTCCGACGCCGTGCGCGCTTTTCAACATGATTTACAGCTTTTAGGCCTGGAGCAACGCGTTGCGGGCCTGACCTTTTCTGAATTTGGTCGTCAGATTGCCAGCAACGGAAGTATGGGAACTGACCACGGCGATGCAGCACCACTTATTTTGTTTGGTTCTTGTATTAGCAATGGCATCATTGGCCCCAACCCACAAATACCTAATCAGGTCAATAACCAAGCAGGTTTGCCTATGCAAATCG
>JBJTNX010000115.1:0-5565 GCA_046074325.1 Sphingomonadales bacterium | reverse complement strand
CAACCAAGATTGGGTTAAAAAAGTCACGAGCGGCGCCTATCAAGCGTATTATGAAAAGATGTATATTGGTAGGTAAATGAGCATCCTACAATCTCTTTTCGGCCCTGGTAAGCGCAAAACGCCTTTCGATTTATCAAAATTGGGCGTAGACATGCACTCGCACCTCATTCCGGGCATCGACGACGGCGCCCCCACCATGGACCACAGCATGGCCATGCTCAACAAATTTGCCCAACTGGGTTACCGAAAAGTGATCACCACGCCGCATATCTTGGGCGAGGTGCATCCGAATACGCCAGAAATCATCCTTTCGGGCCTAGAAGCAGTTAAAAAAGAACTCAAGGCCCTGCAAATTCCGATAGAAATAGAAGCCGCAGCTGAATATTACTGCGACGAATCCTTTCTACCGAAAATCAAAGAAAAAAACATCCTGAGTTTTGGGCAAAACTATGTGCTCATGGAATTCAGTATGCTCAGCCCAAGCCAATACGAAGCCCAAGCCTTATTTGAATTGCAAGTGGCGGGCTACATACCAGTATTGGCGCATTTTGAGCGCTACCCATATTACCACGGCAATTTCCAGAAAGTGGAAGAACTCCGTGCACGCAACATTCAAATTCAGGTCAACTTGGGTTCGCTGAGCGGCCATTACGGCACAGGCGTCAAAAAAATGGCCGAAGAACTCATCAAAAAAGGACTCGTCGATTTCTTGGGCTCAGATTGCCACCGCATGGAGCACCTACTCATGATCGAAAAGCACCTCGACGCCCCTATTTTTAACGCTATTGAAAAACTCAGTTTACTAAACCCGAGCTTATAATTGCTATTTTTGGCTTGAAATGCTTTTCAACTCATTCGAATTTCTACTTTTTTTACCAATTGTTTTTGCACTCTATTGGTTTGTTTTTCAGCGTACTTTACGGCTACAAAACCTACTGATCTTAGCGGCAAGCTACTTTTTTTACGGTTGGTGGAGTTGGAAATTCATGGGGCTTTTGCTACTCAGCACCGCCCTTGACTACACTTATGGTTTTTGGGTCGCCTCTACGGACCGAAAAAAAGCCAAGTTATTTTTGTGGCTGAGTATCATCAACAACCTGGGCATCCTTGGGGTTTTCAAGTATTATAATTTCTTCGTTACTCAATTTCAGCAAGGATTTGAATTCATTGGACTTCATTTTGATCCTTATTTACTGAACGTGGCCTTACCGGTCGGGATTTCTTTTTACACTTTTCACGGTATGTCTTATGTATTCGACATCTACCGCGGGCAGCAAAAACCCGTCAAAAGTTTTATAGACTACGCCGTTTTTGTGAGCTTTTTTCCGCTGTTGGTGGCCGGGCCTATTGAGCGCGCCGGGCATTTGCTGCCGCAGGTGCAAAAAACACGGCTTTTCAATTACCAGCAGGCCCTAGAAGGCTGTAGACTCATTCTTTGGGGGCTTTTCAAAAAAGTACTGATTGCCGACACCATTGCCCAAGTCGTGGATCCTGTTTTTGCGCACTACACCGACTACAACAGCCCCACGCTGATACTCGCCGCTATTGGTTTTGCTTTTCAGATCTACGGCGACTTCTCTGGCTACTCCGACATTGCACTCGGCACCGCCAAACTTTTTGGCTTTGAGCTGCTCAGTAATTTCAGATTCCCGTATTTCTCTCGAGACATTGCCGAGTTTTGGCGCCGTTGGCATATTTCGCTCTCCTCTTGGTTCAAAGACTACCTCTACATTCCTTTGGGTGGTTCTCGGGCGGGCGTACGCAAAGCCGTGCGCAACACGTTTGTCATCTTTTTGGTCAGTGGTTTTTGGCACGGTGCCAGCTGGAATTTCATTGTATGGGGCTTTATTCATGCCTGCGCATTTTTGCCCCTTTTGCTTTTAAATCGGAACCGAAAAAATACGGATTCCGTCGCCCAACATACCACATTGCCAACGCTCAAAGAACTCGGCCAAATGGTCAGCACTTTTGGCATTGTGACCTTTGCCTGGATTTTTTTCAGGGCCGACACACTTCAACACGCGCTGGGCTTCATCGAAGGCATACTGACCAACTGGAACCACCTTGGGCAACTCACCGGAAAAAGCATTCTTGTGCTAGGGGCATTGCTGCTGGCTATCGATTGGTATTTGCGGGGCAACGAACGCCAGCTGCGGGTACCCAAGTGGCAGCCGTTGCGCCTGGCCATTTACTTTGGTGTTGTGTTGGCCGTTTGGCTCAAACTAGGTGGTGAACAATCCTTTCTTTATTTTCAGTTCTGATGGGCGCATTTTTAAAAAGAATCTTACGGCTTGGTCTGCTCTTTTTACTCAGTATTTTGATGGGGCTTGTCCTGATTGCGCTTTCGACCAACATGACGCTCAAGCTCGAACAAAAAAGTTTTGGCCACATGACGCATTGGGGCAGCAGCTGGGAGCGTATCACTGAATTTGAAAAGTGGGCAACAAGCACTTCGGCCAAACCGCGCGGCCTGATCATCGGCTCTTCTACGGCCTACCGCAACCTGAACCCTTATATTTTTGAGTCGCATACCGCCGTCAATTGGTTCAATTACGGCAGCAGTGGCCAAAGTCCAGCCATTAGCCTAACACTCCTGCAACACGCCTTTGAACGTTGTCATTTCAACTACGTGGTCTTCGATATCTACGGCCCAGTTGTGCAGCTCGAAGGCCTGGAGTCTGCACACGACCTCATTTACAACTCCAAACTCAATTTTTGGCTCAAAACCAAACTGGTTTGCGGCTATCCGGAAGGCAAGCTCTGGCTGCGCTACCTTTATTTTTACACCAAACAATTCGTTCCGTCCAAAGCTTACGTCATCCGAGATCCCAAAAACGGCACTTACCTCAAAAAAGGCTTTGTCTGCTCCAATCAGCCCGCCTTGAAACAGTATAAGAAAGCCCCCAAGCGCTATAAAGTACCTGACTTCGCAGAATTGTCTGAAATTGCCGCCTTGTGCAAAGTCCATGGCGCCAAGCTTATTTTGAATTTTACACCGCAATTGGGTAAAATTCAAAAATTGCATCGCGCATATAATTCATATCCTAAAATGAAACATCCCGAATTTTGCGCTCGCCCGGATCTCTTTTACGACACTAGCCACATGACCTGCGAAGGCGCAAATTTGTATTCGGAGCAGGTGGCTCAGCAACTTAAAAAACATGCAACTCCACCTCCTTCGCCACGCTAAAACCAACCAAATTTCGCCGACCGGTAAAGATTTTGACCGCGAATTACTGCCGCGCGCATTTGAGCAAATCACTGAATTGAAGCAATACTTTGCTGCGCGTCCAATTGCGCCCAAGTACATTTTGTGTTCAACAGCAAAGCGCACCCGCCAAACCCTTTCCGAATTGCAAGCGCTGTGGCCAGATGCGCAAATGCTATTTAAAGACGAACTCTATTTGGCTTCCAAACAAGAAATACTTAGCGTTATTTGCGCGCTCAATACCCCCGAAGAAATTTTGGTCGTGGGGCACAACGAAGGCCTGAGTGAATTGGCTATTTACCTCTCTGACCAAGCCATTTGGCTCAAGACCTGCGGCCTGGTCAGCCTCGAATTCGCTTTTGAAAGCAGCGCATTGGTATCAAAAGAGACGGGCGTCATTGTGGGACGTTTTCGGGTGAGTTAGGGTACTTCAACCCGCCAAAATGTCAGCAAATTGCGCATGGCACTAAAGTTGACCACTGAGCGCAATGGCTAGAAATCGACAAGCAAGTAAAGACCTCAGGCGGGCAGCGCTTCCGGGACTATTGGTTTTGGTGGTCATGTGGCTGAGTTATTGGGCCGATTTTCTTTTCATAACGGACTTTCAGCGCTACGGCTTGCGTGCCCAAAATACCATTGGCCTCAGGGGTATTTTACTGATGCCCTGGATACACGCACACCACGACATCAAGCACATCCTCAATAACAGCCTACCGATCTTTCTTTTGCTCACGTTGCTTTTTCAGTCTTATCGTGTAATTGCCTGGCGGATTTTTATCTTTTCCTGGATTTTTACCGGAACACTGCTTTGGTTTATCGGCGGAACCAACGGCGCCATACACATTGGCATGAGTGGCGTCATTTATGCAATGGCCGGTTTTTTATTTACCTCGGGCGTGCTGCGCAAGTACTTGCCCCTGCAAGCGCTGTCGTTGTTTATCGTGTTTTTGTATGGCTCCCTGATTTGGGGCATTTTCCCGACCCAGCCGCGGGTTTCTTGGCAGGGCCACCTCTCGGGGCTCATTGTAGGGGTTGTGTTGGCTTTTATCTATCGCAAACAAGGCCCGCAAAGACCTAAATACCAATATGAAATCGAAAAAGAACTCGGCATAGAACCACCTGATTTTGAAGGTGATTTGCGCCGCGCACTTGAAGAAGAAGAACGCCAGCGCGCCCAGCAACTAGCTGACCAAGCCCAAGAAACCGAACAAGCCCCACCAATTGTTGTTTAAGAATACAAAAAGAACGACTAATTTTAACGCGTGGAAGCAATCAGAAATAAAGTCAAAGAAAGTGGGCTTGTGCAGCTCGACCTCGCGGCCTACAAACCCAAGCAGCAATTGGTTGGCATTGATCTTTCCGAACAACTTTGGCAAGGCCTTGTGCTGAAAGAAAAAGATTTTCGAGACTGGATTAAAAACCATGACTGGGCCCAATACGCTGGTAATGCGGTCTTCATTCATTGCAGTACCGATGCGATTATCCCGACATGGGCTTATATGCTCGTGAGTTCGGCCTTGCAAAAAGAAAATGTCTACAGCCAAGTCGGTTCTGAAATCGAACTCGCCAAAGCGCTTATTCAAGAAGAAATCTGTTCGATAGACCTAGATAGCATTCGAGACCAACGCGTCATTATCAAAGGCTGCGCCGACATCCAAGACCCAGCTTTTGCGATGTCTTATTTGGTGCGTTTGCTTCAACCTTATGTCAAAAGCATCATGTACGGTGAGCCGTGCAGTACGGTGCCAATATTTAAAAAATGATCAAAGCATGGCTACACGCGGCGCGCCTCAGAACTCTGCCGCTTTCGGTTTCCGGAATCATTGTTGGAACAGGCCTCGCCGCCATTCTCGGTGTCTACGACGGGCAAATTTTTGGGCTCGCCCTGCTCACCACCATTGGTTTTCAGGTGCTCTCCAACTTTGCCAACGACCTCGGCGATAGCCAAAAAGGTACAGACAACGCCCAACGGGTGGGCCCTGCGCGCGCCATCCAAAGCGGCCAATTGAGCGCCGCGCAAATGAAAACCGGCATGTGGGTGGTCGGGTTGCTTTCCTTGCTGAGCGCCCTATTTTTGATCAAATTGAGCATCCCAAATTTATCGACTACCGCTATTTTTACCTACGTAGTTCTCGCTTTGCTTTGTATAGCGGCCGCCATCACCTACACGGTAGGAAAAAAGGCCTACGGCTACCGCGGCCTTGGCGACCTCATGGTCTTTATTTTCTTTGGTTTGGTGAGTGTGATTGGCGTGTTTTTGCTTTACGGCGAAGCTTTCGAGTGGCTGGTACTTTTTCCTGCTGTTAGCATTGGTGCCTGGAGCACAGCTGTTCTAAATCTCAATAACCTCAGGGATG
>JBJTNX010000114.1:0-4444 GCA_046074325.1 Sphingomonadales bacterium | reverse complement strand
TGTAGGTTCTTCGGGAAACAAGGGAACGGTTTTATACACTGCAGCGGCGAACACAACAACGTCGGGTTGGTTTCGGTCGAACGACGGCAGCTGGACTTGGATGTGTTCAATGGCAAACGGACAGGCGGCATCTGCCAACTGTTCTTACCGTATTGGCCTGAGAATTGTACATGGCACAACGATTACCGTTTTAAACGCAGTGCGCAGGTTGGCTAAAAACCGAGAAGATATCAAAGGGAAGGTTTTCTTGACGGCAGGTCTTGGCGGTATGTCTGGCGCACAACCTAAGGCTGGAAACATAGCCGGCGTTATTTCTATTACCGCAGAAGTGAATCCAAAAGCGGCCACAACACGCCATTCTCAAGGTTGGGTAGATGAAATCATTTCAGACCTTGACCAACTTGTTGCAAGAGTACAAAAAGCGCAAGCCGACAAAGAAGTGGTTTCAATTGCTTATCTAGGCAATGTAGTCGATGTATGGGAGAAGTTCGACCAAGAGGGTGTTCATGTCGATTTAGGCTCAGATCAAACCTCTTTACACAATCCTTGGGCCGGCGGATATTATCCCGCAGGACTTACCTTTGAACAAGCCAACGACATGATGGCCAATGATCCTGAGCAGTTCAAAACATACGTTCAAGAAAGCCTCAGAAGACATTCGGCAGCTGTCAATAAACACACCGCCAGAGGCACCTATTTCTTTGACTATGGCAATGCCTTTTTATTAGAATCGTCGCGCGCTGGTGGTGATGTCATGGCAGCCAACCAAATCGATTTTAAATACCCTTCATACATTCAAGATATTTTAGGTCCAATGTGCTTTGACTACGGTTTTGGACCCTTCCGTTGGGTTTGTGCAAGCGGTAAGCCAGAAGACCTTCAAAAAACAGATGCCATTGCCTGCGCTGTTCTCGAACGCATGATGGAAACCTGCCCGCCAGAAATTCAACAACAAATGGCAGACAACATACAATGGATCAAAGGAGCGCAACAAAATCAACTTGTGGTGGGTTCTCAGGCACGCATTCTGTATGCCGATGCCGAAGGCCGTATGCGCATTGCTGCCGCATTCAACGAGGCCATTGCCAATGGTGAAATTGGACCTGTTATTTTGGGTAGAGACCACCACGACGTATCAGGAACCGATTCTCCGTACCGTGAAACCTCTAATATCTACGACGGCTCCAGATTTACGGCAGATATGGCCATTCAGAATGTCATTGGAGACAGTTTTAGAGGTGCTACCTGGGTCAGTATTCACAACGGAGGTGGTGTTGGCTGGGGAGAGGTTATCAATGGCGGTTTTGGAATGTTGCTAGACGGTTCCGAACAAGCCAAACGTAACCTCACAAGCATGCTACATTGGGATGTCAACAATGGCATTGCACGACGCAATTGGGCGCGCAATGAAAACGCCATATTTGCTATTAAACGCGCCATGGAAGCTGAACCGCTGCTCAAAGTGACGTTGCCAAATACGGTAGACGACCAACTACTCGATCAGTTATTTTAATTGTAGGCTATTGTAAAGGAAAAGCCGCCCTTAAAAATTCACCCCTGCTTGTTGGCATCTCAAAATGCAAGATCTCTGCGATCGTTTTTGAGATATCAAGCATGTCTGCCTCTTGCGTTACAACAACTCCTTTGGGCGTATCCGGCCCCAATACCAATAATGAAATATGACGACATCCTTCGCACCAACAACCATGGTTGACAAAACCTGAGTGTACGCCTTCTGAGTGACGGCCGTGGTCATTGGTGATGAGCAGTGTCGTTTGATCGCGCAAAACCGGATTCTCTTGTATCATTTGCCAAAGTTTTGCTGCATACATATCTGATTGCGTAATAGATTCAAGGTATTTATCCCAGTTATTGGCATGACCATAGACATCTACAGCCAGTAAATTGATCAACATCAGTTGCGGGGGCTGAGTAGACTCGACTAGTTCGGTCACTTTTGCAAATGTTTTGTCGTCTCGACCATAACCAAGGCCATTGCCATTTGGTCCACAATAGGTTTCAGCCAAATATTGATTGTTCCACTTTTTATGCGACGTATTGACCAGAACGTCTAGTTTGCCCTTACTCGCGACAACATAAGCAGCCGTAGAATCTTTACCGCTGGCCTTCAGAAAATATTGAAAAATATTAGGTTGTTTTGGAAGAGCAGTTCCTGCGTTTGAAATCCGTTGATAGGTGCCAGTAACGATTGCCGTATGGCCAGGCACCGTAAAAGTGGGTCCATTATTTTTGAATTGTGCATAAAAAGTGCCCTCGTTTTTCAATGAATCGCATAAAATAGGGCTGTATTTACAGGTTGGCTCACCGTAAGTTTCGGTATAGCGCGGGCCGTCAATCACTAAAATATAGACGTACTTGGTTTTGAACTGCTGGTTCAGCTCTTGGCTAAATGCCTGATTTACAACTAAACATAGCGTTATATAAGAAATGAATATGGTTTTCACAAGCTAAAATTAAGCATAAACCCAAACAAGCCATTAATTTCTTTGTTTGAAAGCTTGGAAACAATACCATTAAAGTGGTAAATTTGCAGCAAATAAAGTGTTTTATTTATAATTAATCTAAATAAAAACGACATGTTAACTGTAACAGATGCAGCCAAAAAACAGGCGCTTCGCCTCATGGAAGACGAACAAAAAGACGGATTTTTCATTCGCGTAGGTGTTCAAGGGGGCGGTTGCTCTGGGCTCATGTACCAACTTACGTTTGATAACGAAGAAAAAGAAGGTGATATGGCGTTCGAAAACAATGGTGTAAAAGTTGTTGTCGATAAAAAAAGCTATCTCTATTTAGTCGGTACCACGCTCGACTTCTCTGGTGGGCTCAACGGCAAAGGCTTCGTTTTTCAAAACCCAAATGCAGACCGCACCTGTGGTTGTGGTGAATCTTTTTCTGTATAGCTATGTCGAATTACACTGAAAACGAACTCGCGCAGGACCTCGAAAACCAAGAATACAAATTTGGTTTTGTTACGGACATCGAATCCGATACCGTGCCGGTTGGTCTAAACGAAGACATCATTCGACTCATTTCTACCAAAAAAAATGAACCGAGTTGGCTACTTGACTACAGACTCAAGTCTTTTGCCATTTGGCAACAAATGAGAGAGCCGGAATGGGCTCATGTTCAATATCAAAAACCTGATTTCCAAGCCATATCTTATTATTCGGCGCCCAAACAAACCAAAAAATATGAATCTTGGGACGACGTCGATCCAGAGCTCAAGGAAACCATGAAAAAACTAGGTATTTCCATGGAAGAACAACAACGCCTGACGGGCGTAGCAGTCGACTTTGTCATGGATTCCGTTTCTGTAGCTACCTCATTTAAAGAAAAGCTAAGCGAACTCGGCATTATATTTTGCTCTTTTTCAGACGCCGTTCAAGAACACCCAGAACTCGTTCAGAAATATATGGGAACCGTTGTTCCGAATACGGACAACTTCTATGCTGCATTGAACAGTGCTGTATTTACCGACGGGTCTTTTTGCTATATTCCTAAAGGTGTTCGTTGCCCCATGGAGCTTTCGACTTATTTTCGAATCAATGCGGGCGGTACGGGCCAATTTGAACGTACTCTTGTTGTTGCCGACCAAGGCGCCTATGTTTCATATTTAGAGGGTTGTACTGCGCCTCAGCGCGATGAAAATCAATTGCATGCAGCCGTTGTAGAACTCATCGCACTTCAAGATGCCGAGATCAAGTATTCCACAGTACAAAACTGGTATCCCGGCGATAAAGATGGTAAAGGAGGCGTATTTAACTTTGTTACCAAACGCGGACTTTGTGAGACCAACGCTAAAATCTCTTGGACACAAGTCGAAACAGGTTCTGCAGTTACTTGGAAATATCCTTCGTGCATCCTCAAAGGAGATCATTCTGTAGGAGAATTTTATTCGGTTGCCGTTACCAATAATTTACAACAAGCCGATACCGGTACCAAAATGGTTCATCTAGGTAAGCACACCAAGTCTACCATTATTTCCAAAGGTATATCTGCAGGAAAATCACAAAATTCTTACCGAGGTTTGGTTCAAATAAATAAAGGTGCACAACATGCACGTAACTTTTCGCAATGCGACTCTCTTTTGATGACCGACGAATGCGGTGCACACACGTTCCCTTACATTGAATGCAAAAACCCAACAGCCAAAATTGAGCACGAAGCAACCACTTCAAAAATTGGCGAAGACCAACTCTTCTACTGCATGCAACGTGGCATCAGCGAAGAAAAAGCCATTAGCCTCATCGTGAATGGCTATTGTAAAGAAGTCCTCAACCAACTTCCAATGGAGTTTGCGGTCGAGGCACAAAAACTACTGGCCATCAGCTTAGAAGGTAGCGTAGGATAACCACACTTAGAAGACACTCAGCACAATGATTAAAATTGAAAATTTACACGCCAGTATCAACGGAAAGGAGAT
>JBJTNX010000113.1:0-9628 GCA_046074325.1 Sphingomonadales bacterium | reverse complement strand
GTTTTCGCATGCAGATGACGTTTTGACTGTTGCAGCTAAAGGTATTGCCGAAGTTCTTTCTGTAACGGGTGCAATCAACGTCGATTTTAACGATGTCAATACCGTGATGCGCCATTCGGGGCACGCCATTATGGGAAGTGCCGTGGCAAGTGGCGAAGACCGCGCTATGGTCGCTGTTCAAAATGCCTTGAACTCTCCGCTACTCAACGATAACGATATCAGTGGTGCACGTTATGTTTTACTCAACATTACCTACGGTGACCGCGAGGTCATGATGGACGAAATCACTGACATTACTGATTACATTCAAGATGCTGCTGGCTCTACAGCAGACGTCATTTGGGGTCATGGCAAAGATGCTTCTTTAGGTGATCAACTTAGTCTTACGATCATTGCAACCGGATTTTCATCTTCACCACTAACTGGTTTCGAGAAAAGTCCCGAACGTACTGTAGTTGTACTAGAAGAAGAGAAAAAACAAGAAATTGTAAGTCCGCTTAGCTCTCCATTTGAAAGCATTACAGCCGCAACACTCGCCACTGAAGAACCTTTCATCAAAGAAGTTCAGGCACCACTTGCTAATCCATTTGAAGCCGTTGAACCAGCATTTGACGCTGCTCCAGCTACGAAAACTACTTTCAACTTATACGACGAAACCCCAGAACCCGTTACTGCTCCTCAAGCATCAATGACATGGGAAGTCTTTGATGTACAGCCAGAACCAACGCCTGCACCGGTAAGTGCGGCCCCAGAAGTTGTCAAACACGTTCTCGAAGACGACAGCATTCAGCGCGTTGAGTTTGAAACAACCAAGCGCGTTTTGAGCCCTGAAGAACAACAGCGTAAAGTTCAAGAACGCGTTTCTCGTATCCAGGAGTTTACTTCCAAACTAAAAAAGCCTGAAGGCTTACTTGAATTTGAGAATGAACCTGCTTTCGTGCGCAGAAATATCCAACTTCAGCAGCAAAATCCAAGTTCACAAGAACAGATTTCTCGTTTTGGTATCGGTAAAGACGTAAATGGACAAACTACTTTGCGCAATAACAATTTCTTACACGATAACGTCGACTAAAATGACCTTTACAGAGCGCATCAATAACGACATCAAAAGTGCCATGCTTGCCAAAGAAAAGGAAAAGCTTGCTGCACTGCGCGATATCAAATCAAAGTTACTTCTCGAAGCAACATCGGGTCCAGATGCTCAGGTTACAGAAGAAGCAGCAATTAAAATTTGCCTTAAGCTTCACAAACAGCGCATGGAAACACATGCGCTTTACGTCGCTCAAAACCGCGAAGACCTCGCAGCCGAAGAATTGTTTCAAGCACAAGTTATCGAAGCTTATCTACCCAAAATGCTTTCCGAAGAGGAAATCCGTCAAGAGGTACGTCAGACAATTGCTGCAATTGGCGCTACTGGCCCTCAAGATATGGGTAAGGTAATGGGCGCGCTGACAAGCAAACTAGCTGGTAAAGCTGACGGCAAAGTGATCTCGAGTTTGGTCAAAGCGGAGCTTGCTAGTTAATGAAAGCAGCACTCGCGCAACTAATCAGGACTTTGAACGCTCGTGGGTGGTCGCCCGCCACTTCGACCAACTATTCATTTATCGACGAACACCAACAAATTTGGGTTTCTAGATCAGGGGTAAACAAAGCAGAGTTCACAGACCTCGACTTCATGACCATAGATACCAACGGAATTGGCACTGGTCAATATCATGGTGTCAGGCCCTCTGATGAAACACAAATTCATTTATGGATTTACAAGCATTTCCCAGATGCTAAGGTGGTATTGCATAGCCATGGCAAATATCCGGTCCTGATTTCACAATTTAACGAAGATTATTTCCCGGTTCAAGGTTATGAATTACAAAAAGGATTCAAAGGGTGTACAAGCCACTTAGCTTCATTGCAAATTCCTATTGTAGACAACCAACAAGATATGCAGCTACTTTGTGCGGCACTCGATGCACGCATCGAAGATATCAAGCAACATTGCTTTATTATTGCTGAACACGGCACCTATGCATGGGGTGAAAATCTCTTTGAAGCACAAAGACATCTAGAGACTTTAGATTATCTTTGTGAGTGTGAATTTTTACGTTAAATAATGGCCATTTTATCCGTCCCCGAAACCGGTCTCGAACTCCGAGAACCACAGCAAATCAAGTCTTTTTTAGCTGAAAAAGGTGTTTTTTTTGATCAATGGACCTGTGAGGTTCAGTTCGATGACTCCGCTAGCCAAGAGGAGATTCTTGCGGCCTACGCCAAAGATTTACAGCCCTTCATGAAAGCGGGTGGTTATCAGAGTGCAGATGTTATTTCTATTCATGCTTTGACACCGAATTACGATCAGATTAGGGCAAAGTTTTTGGCAGAACATACGCACGACGAAGATGAAATTCGTTTTTTTGTCGATGGCCAAGGATTGTTTTGGTTCCATTTAGAAAACACACCTGTTTTTAATGTGCTGTGTCAGCGCGGAGACCTCATTAGTGTCCCGACTGGCACCAAACACTGGTTTGATGCAGGCGTTGAACAACCATTCGTAAAAGCCATTCGTATTTTTACCGACACCAGTGGCTGGACACCTCATTACACCGCGTCTGGAACAGAGCAACAATTTCTCCACTTTCAATTACCAACACTTGGATAAGCACATTAAATATATTCTTACCGACATCGAAGGCACAACGAGTTCTGTTCATTTTGTCTATGATGTACTTTTTCCATATTTCAAAACGCACATACAGCTACTCACGCAGCATGCGCAAATCAATGAAGTTAAACAGGCTTTTGCAGAGGTAATTGAACTGGCTGCACAAGAAGATGGCGTACACCTCACCACCACCGAAGAAGTCCTTGCCTATTTGCTCAAGTGGGCCAATGAAGACCGCAAACTCACGCCGCTTAAAACGCTACAAGGTATCATTTGGAAAAATGCTTATGAAACCGGTGCCATCAAAGGTCATGTTTACGATGATGTACCTACTGCACTCAACCAATGGCGGGCACAAGGTTTAAAAGTAGGCGTCTTTTCTTCTGGATCTATTGCCGCTCAGAAGCTACTTTTTCGATACAGCGATTTTGGCGACATCTCCATTCATTTCTCGAACCATTTTGATACCACAACTGGTCCAAAGCGCGAAGCCGCAACTTATCTTAAAATAGTTCAGTTTCTTGGCTTAGAATCGTCACAAATTCTTTTTTTATCTGACATTGTGGAGGAGCTCGAAGCAGCCCAACAGGCAGGTCTCCAAACGATTCAGCTTCTTAGAGCGCAAACAAAGCCCGCTTGGCCAAATACGGCAAGACATTTTCTTGAGATCTAATTGCTGACATATACGCATAAAAAAAGCCGCTCATTAGAGCGGCTTTTTTTATGTTGGATTTTGTGATTAATTGTTGGTTGGTGCACCTGCATTGTTAACAGGCATACCGCTTTCAGGAGCAGGACCTACTTCTCCTTTAATGCGAATCACTTTGTTAGGCTCATTGATGGCGTTTGATGTGATTGTTACGCTCTTATTGATTGGACCCGGACGGTTGGTATCGTATTTTACACGGATGGTTCCTTTCGCACCTGGTGCAATTGGCTCTTTCGGCCATTCTGGAACTGTACAACCACAAGATCCTTTTGCATTGGAGATAATCAAAGGTTCGTCTCCGGTGTTTTTGAATTCAAATGAACAATAGGGTTCTCCACCGTATTTGATGTTTCCGTAGTCGTGAACTTCTTTGTTAAATTCGATTTTAGCACCTTTTTCAATTTGTGCACTTACGTTGTTAAGGCCAAGTACAGCCATGAATACAACGCCAAAAGAAAGCAATAATTTTTTCATAAGTATCAGTTTATCTATCCGAAAGTTAAGGAGCTTCTTGTGCCGTTTATTGTATTTAACACTTCATTAACATCTAATCGCGTTTGAGCCAACCACGTCTCACAAAGAAAATCAATAGTCCCAGACCAATTGCAAACATAATACCAACCACAGTATAGTAGCCGTAGCGGTAAGACAACTCTGGCATGTATTTGAAATTCATGCCGTATACACCGACAATAAAGGTGAGCGGAATAAAAATACTGCTAACGACGGTAAGTACTTTCATGATTTCATTCATGCGTTGACCTTGAACAGCATAATATAAATTGGCCAATCCTTCAAGTATTTGTTTATGTGCATCAATGTCTTCCAAAAGACTGACGCAACTGTTTCGCAGGTTTTTATAGTAATGTTTATTTTCTTTCGCTATAAGATTGTTGTCCATGGACTCCAAAGCAGCTAAAAGATCTTTGATCGGCTGAACAACTTTGCGCAAGCCAATAAGTTGTCTTTTTTGTTTTTCTATAGCGCGCAATAAATCGGCTTGCATATGGGTGTGAATCCGCTGATCAATGCGATCAATTTCGTCAGAGACTTGAGTGGTGAATTGAAAAAGTTCATCCAAAAGCGTGTCTAGTAAGCGAAATAAAAGAAAGTCAGCTCCTTGATTTCTGATTTTGCCTTTTGATTTTTCAATTCGTTCTCTTACTTCTCCAAAATGCTGACCTGCCTTGTTTTGAAAAGACAGTAAAAAGTGAGCGCCCAAAGCAAACGTAATTTGTTCGGTTTGTTCGGCGTCCTGGCAGTTATTGGGTAATGTATGTAATTGGAAAAAAAGGTAGCGCGGGTATTCCTCTACTTTGGCGCGTCGCAATGGCGCAAAAATTCCTTCGATACTGAGTTTATCAAAACCAATTTTTTGACAAATGAGTTCTATACTTTCCTTCTCTTGAAGACCATGAAAATTGAGCCAAAAAACATGGTCTGAATCAATGGTCTGAATGTCAAAATCATGCGCAAATTCAGCCGCACTTGCTGTTTTAATGGCAAAGAAGTCATGGCTAAATTGATACGATTGTGTATTAGATTGCATTGTTTTTGACACGATTTGGTGCAAGCCCACAACCTTGACATGCTTGACTTTTCTTGGCAAAAAGCAAATAGAAGTGTCGGATTAAGTAGAAGCTAACACCGATGAGAATAAGTGAGACTATTATTTTTTGCATTTTTGAAAGTTAACTAAAAAAGTATTCAAAGCAACATTTGATAGACAATTAACGCACAAGTATAGGCTACTACTCCCATAAATACCAATTGGATCAATGGCCAGCGCCATGAATTGGTTTCCCGCCTGACTACCGCCAAAGTAGCCATACACTGCATGGCAAAAACATAAAAAATCAATAAAGACAAACCGGTGGCCAAGCTATAAATTGGTTCGCCTGCGGTGTTTTTTTCAGCCCTTAGTTTTTGGATAAGGCGTTTTTGGTTGTCGGTATCATCGCCTACAGCGTAAATGGTGGCCAGTGATCCAACAAATACCTCTCGGGCTGCAAATGAACTCAACAAAGCCACCCCAATTTTCCAGTCATAACCGAGCGGCTGAATAGCGGGCTCGATGAATCTGCCAAAGTGCCCGATATAAGACTCAGAAAGCAACAATGCACTTTGTTGTTCTTGTTGTTTTTGGACGTTGGCTTGTTGGTATTTAGCGCTCGATTGTAATGCTTTTAATTTTTGGTCTCTGGATGCCGGACCAAAAGTAGCTAGGCCCCAAAGTAAAACAGAAATGGCAACAATAATTTTACCTGCATCCAAAACAAAAACCTTTACTTTTTCAAAGACAGTGTAAAGTACATTTTGCAGTCTTGGGGCTTTATACTCTGGTAATTCCATAAGGTGGTAACCCTGCTCTTTGCTTTTGATGAAAACCTTGAGAATAACAGCAGTACCCAACGCAAAAACAATTCCTAAAGTGTAAAGACCAAATAAAACCAAACCTTGCAGATTGAGTATACCGGCAATGTATGTCTTGGGAACAACTAGGTTGATCAATAGCGTGTATACCGGAATGCGCGCTGAACAACTCATAAATGGCGCAACTAAGATTGTAATCAGTCTTTCTTTCCAGTCTGAAATGGTTCTAGCCGACATGATACCCGGAATGGCACATGCTACACTTGAGAGCAGCGGTACAACACTCTTGCCATTGAGACCAAACGGCCTCATGAGGCGGTCCATGATAAAAACTACCCGCGATAAATAGCCACTTTCTTCGAGTAGTGCGATGAAGAAAAACAGTATGGCGATTTGGGGTACAAAAACGAGCACACCTCCAATGCCTGGTATGAGTCCTTGCGTGAGGAGTTTACTCAGTAGACCACTCGGTAGCATTTGGGCGCTCCAGTTACTCAGTCGCACAAATTGCGCATCGATGTAGTCCATCGGAATGCTTGCGAAACTGAAAATAAATTGAAAAATAAGCAACAATAATGCGGCAAAAATGAAGTAACCGTAAATTGGATGGGTAAGCAGGCGATCTAAACGCGTCGAAAAATGAGGTGCTTGAGGCTTACTTTGCTGAACAATACCGAGCGTTCGAATTTTTTGTAAGCGTTCTTCTGTGTTATGCTGTTGGTCTTTTGGGTCTAAATTGATTGCGAAGGGCTCATTGTGAAATGGTTTTGTGGAACCTTGAGCAAGCTTATCTATGGCGTCTATAATGCGGGTTTTGCCAATGGCTACCCTGGCGTTGGCAGTAACGATGGTTGCTGCCGGGAAATTTTCTTGTAGCCGTGCCTCATTGATTTGAAGGCCCTTTTGCTGGGCGCGGTCCCACATGTTGAGCACGAGGACGCAAGGAAACCCGAGGTCGTATAGTTGACTAAAAAAAAGCAAGTTGCGCTCTAGATTTGCGGCATCGGCTATGTAAAGAATGGCGTCTGGGTAATCGGTATGACGAGGGTCCTTTAAGACATCTTGTACAACTTGTTCATCGAGAGATTTTGCAAAGATGCTGTACGTTCCGGGAAAATCAATAATTTGATGTTTGTTTACTTTGGTTTGGACGTATCCAGAACGCTTATCTACAGTGACCCCTGGAAAATTACCTACTTGTTGACGCATGCCGGTGAGCATGTTGAAGACAGAGCTTTTTCCTGTATTGGGATTCCCGAGTAGTGCGATTTTCATGAGGTGCAAAACTAAAGAATTTTGCCTAGGCTACCGCAACTTCGATCTGCTTTGCTTCTTCTTTGCGCATGGAGATGATGTGTCCGTTGTGCTCAAAGGCAATAGGGTCACCGAATGGTGCTTTGAAAACGGCTTTGATTTTTTGGCCTTTGGTTAGGCCCATCTCGATGAGTTTGGAACAAATTAAGTTATCGGAAAAGTCGATGATTTCAACAACCTGATGAAGATAAACAGAATCGAGTGTTTGAGACATATGCAAATGTACTTCTGTTTTCGGGATTCCCCCATACCATTTTTGTGGTATTTTGAATCAATCTAAATAATCGGGCTCAAAACGAGACGTGCGGTTGTTCTGGTTTGTTGCAGCACCAGACAAGTCTTGTTTTTTTGCATTTGTGCAAGAATAGCCTCATTGTAATGGCGAATGGTAGCGAGTTCTAGATTTTCATTGTAGCGAATGTAGAAATCCTGGCCGAGTTGCTGTTGTAGTTGGGCAACATCCATTTTTTGGTGGTCAACCAATACTGAAAAATTGAGCGCAGAATTTTGCATCAGATTGATTGGCGCTTTCAAGATGGCCAATGCAGCAAATATCTCGGAGAGTTGTTTTTCAGCGATAAATGAAAAGTCTTTTCGGCTGAATGTTACTAATACTTGATTGAATTTGACAATGAAAGAAGGTACTTGCGCATCGCGTTCTGCATTTTCGGAGATGGTGGTACCCGGCGCCTCTGGATCTAAAAATGAGCGAACGTAAAGCGGAATATTTTTTTGCTGTAAAGGCTGAACGGTCTTCGGGTGGATGACACTGGCACCATAGTACGAAAGTTCGATAGCTTCTTTGAAAGAAATAGCTTCTAGCAGTTGGGTTTGTTCAAAATATTTTGGATCGGCGTTGAGCATGCCCGGAACATCTTTCCAAATAGTGACGTTTTGCGCTTGGCAACAATAGGCCAAAATTCCCGCGGTGTAGTCAGAGCCTTCACGTCCTAATGTTGTGGTGAAGCCTTCAGCTGTGTGTCCGATAAAACCTTGTGTGATGGCAATATTTACCTGCTCGAACAAAGCTGTGATTTTTTGCTGGCACAATTCTTCGGTTTTGCGCCAATCTACATGGCCTTCTTGGTAAGTGTTGTCTGTTCTGATCACTGTTTTGGCATCTAGCCAAGCGGCACTGTAACCCTGTTCGTTAATAAATGCGGCAAGTATTTTACTGGAAATGTATTCACCTATAGAAACCACTTGGTCGTATTGAAAGGATCGATTCTCTGCCAAAGGCTTGAAAAATAATTGCGCAAGTTGTTCGAATACTTCTTCTATTTCATGATAAATGCTGTAATGCTTTTCTGCAAATAAGCCAGCCAGAATTTCTGCATGATACGCTTTGATGTCGTCGAGCAGACCTGCGTAAATACGGTGATCTTGTGCGTAAAGTGCGCTGATCAACTCTTCTAGTTTATTGGTCGTTTTCCCCATTGCAGAAACTACTACCAGTAATTTTTGATCGGGGTAACGTGCAAGAATAGCAGCCACATTTTTAACTGCATCGGCGTTTTTAACTGAGGCGCCTCCGAATTTAAATACCTTCATATCAAGCGAGTTTTTCTGCGAGTAATTTGATTTCTACCGCCGGCGCAATTTTATCGTAAATGATATTGTAAACGGCAGTAAGTATAGGCATGTCTACATTGAATTTTTTATTGATCTCGTACAGACATTTGGTGGCATAATATCCTTCGGCAATCATGTTCATTTCGAGTTGTGCACTTTTAACAGAATAACCTTTGCCAATCATGAAACCAAAGGTGCGGTTGCGCGAAAAATTGGAGTAAGCGGTCACAAGGAGGTCCCCAAGGTAGGCGCTGGTTTTGGTATCGCGGTGCACAGGGTGTAGAACGTCGATGAATCTTTCGATTTCTTGTATGGCATTTGAAACCAAAACAGCTTGAAAATTATCGCCGTAGCCTAAGCCATGACAAATTCCAGCGGCCAATGCATACACATTTTTGAGGACTGCCGAAAACTCGGTACCAAAAAGGTCATCACTGGTAGTGGTTTTGATGTAACGGCAACTAAGTGCAGCTGCCATTTGTTGTGCCAATGAGGCGTCCGGGCAAGCAAGGGTCAGGTAGGAGAGACGTTCCATGGCTACTTCTTCTGCATGACACGGACCAGAAATGATACCTATTTTATCATACGGAACACCAAAGCTTTTGTGGATAAATCTGGCAGGAATGGCATTGTAGGCAGGAATAATGCCTTTCACGGCTGAAAAGACGACTTTATTGGCAAAATGGGTTGGTCCAATGCCCTTGAATGCTTCTTCTAAAAATGCGGCCGGTGTGGCAACAATGATCCAATCGGCTTGGGCAAGTGTTGCTTCTAGTTGCGTACTCAAGACCAGTTGCTTGGTGTCAAAGGCAACGGATTGAAGGTATTTAGGATTGTGACCATAATTTTGAATGTGCGTTATGGCTTCTTGGCTGCGCATCCACCAATGTACCTGTTTGGTGGTGTTGCACAAGATTTTCACCAAAGCGGTAGCCCAACTTCCGCCGCCAATGACAGCGATTTTTTGCGGTGTTTCCATTTGGCAAAGGTAAACAATCTGTTGC
>JBJTNX010000112.1:0-4162 GCA_046074325.1 Sphingomonadales bacterium | reverse complement strand
AACGCGATAATTCACTGGGCTGGTTAAGTCGTTGTCTGGCAAGCCAATTTCTCCCTGACGTTTGATGTATTTGTTGTTGTAATAACCGGTGTGCCCACCAGCGCCGACGGCATAAGTAATTGCCGCTGGATTGGGCTGGGCGGCAATGAATGCTTCGATGTCTAGAACGGTTGCAGCACGACGCGGATCTATAGGTGAAAATGCTGCATAAAGTTCAGGGGTTGGTAGGTTATAAGAGTTGCCATCGCCGTACACAGGACCGTTGTATTGACGAATACCTTGGAATCCGACAGCGGCATTTCCTTCCAGGCAGATCAAACAACCATAGCTTCCGCCTTCGAGACCTGTATATTCGATGTCAAAAATAGTTTCTGGATTTCCTTCTGCAGCAACGCTAAAAAGTTGGCTATAGTCTTGGTAAAGACTGTATTGTCCAGTAGCGATCACTTCTTCTAAAACAGCTGCGGCCTCAGTGAATTTATTTTGATACAAGTAAACTTTTCCAAGTAGTGCTTTGGCAGCACCGCGTGTTGCACGGCCTTTTTGAGACGCAACTGGGTTGAGAACAGCAGCAGCGGCAATGAGGTCGGCCTCAATTTGCGCGTAAACTTCAGCCTTTGGTGAGCGTGGAATGCTGCGCGCCTCTTCGATACCAATGCGTTTGTCAATGATCAGTGGCACATCTCCGAAGAATTTGACAAGCTCGAAATAATAGTAGGCGCGCAAGAATTTAGCTTCGGCTAAAATGTGTGCTTTGCCAGGAAAGTCGATGTTGTCTTGGTGTTCGAGAATGTAGTTTACGCGTGTAATACCGGTATAATTCCAGCGAAACAAACTGCGTAACTCGGCGTTGACACCCCCATGTGTCATATTGTCGATGTCGTGGAGGCCTTTGCTGTCATTGACGCTTTCACCGCCGGCAATGGCGTTATCTGAGGCAATTTCGCCAATCCACAAAGATAAAAAAGAGCCTTGCAGAAGGTCATAAGCACCTACAAGTGCGCGCTCAAAATCTTCTGGCGTTTGAAAGAAGTTTTCTGCATCTTGCGCGTACGGCGGATCAACTGAAAGGAATTTTTCACAAGAAGGCAAAGTAACAACGGTTACAAGCGCCAAAAGGGTATAAATGAATTTTTTCATAATGACTTTCTTAAAATTTGATTTGAAGACCGCTCATAATTGAACGCGCTTGTGGATACATTCCGTAGTCTACACCTGCAGACAATACATTTGATGCGCCCAAATCCGGGTCGAAGCCCATGTAGCGCGTAAGGGTAACAAGGTTATTAGCTGCAACATATACACGTAAAGATTCTACGTGGATCTTGCGCAATACTGAGCTTGGTACTGTGTAGCCAAATTGGATGTTACGTAAGCGCACAAATGATCCGTCCTCAACATAGTAATCAGAGAAAAGGTTATTGTTGGTTGGCCCTGTTGTAAGGCGCGGATGTTCGTTCGTAGATCCTGGGCCAGTCCATCGGTCAATGACGTATGCAAGTTGATTGGCATAAGGTTGTTGACGCTCGTAATTACGGATGATTTCTTGGCCCAATGCCGCGTAAACATTGCCCGAGAGGTCAAATCCGTGTAGTTTAAAATTAAAAGCAAAGCCCATGGTGAGGTCTGGAATGGCAGAACCCAGATAAGTCTTATCAGAATCGTCAGAAAAATTGATTTTGCCGTCGCCGTTTTGATCCACAAAAATGAGGTCTCCGGGTTGTGCGCCTTCTTGGACAACGGCAGCGTTGTCTATTTCTTCTTGCGTTTGGTACACACCTGCTGTTTGGTACCCAAAGAAATAACCGATTTCGTATCCTTCTTGGAAGCGCGTTGCGACATCGCCGCCCACACTAAATGCAGCACCTGGAATATACTGAATGCCTTCAGGAACGCTAACTACTTTGTTATTGATGGTGGTAAGGTTGAAATTGAGGTTGGTTTGAAGGATCTTCTTCCGATCGGATTGATAAGCCAGTTCGAATTCCCAGCCTTTGTTGGAGACGTCGCCGGCATTGATAATTGGTGGATAACCACCTGGGCCATAGGAACCAAGAAGTGCTGATACATCCGGTTGGAACAAAAGGTTATTGGTGTTTTTAATGAAATAATTGGTGGTGAAATTAATGGCTTTTAACCAAGTGAGATCGAGGCCGATGTTGAGTTGGCGAGTAGTTTCCCACTTGAGATCAGGGTTGGCTGGGCGGCCAATAGCAACACCCTGTGTGATGAGGTCATCAAACACATAAACACCTTCGCCATTGAGCAATGCACGGTATGCAAAATTTGGAATTTGGTCGTTGCAAGAAACCCCGTAGCTAATGCGCAATTTAAGGTAGTCAATAGATTTACTCTTGAAAAAGTCTTCTTCTGAAAGTAACCATCCGCCAGAAATAGTTGGGAAAATACCCCAACGGCTATTTGGTCCAAATTTGCTTGAACCATCGCGGCGCAAGATGCCCGAGACGAGGTATTTTTCTTTGTAGGCGTATTCTGCACGCATGAAAGCAGATAGCAAGCGCTCTTTGAATTCCCAGGAATTAACGTTGTTGAGGTAGCCGCCCTGAGCCGTATTCGCAGATATATCTGCGTAGTCTAGAGAGTTGTTAGGAATACCAAAAGCAACGCCATTTAAGGACTGACCTTTGCGCTCGAAAACAGAAGCACCAAGCGTTCCTTTAATTTTATGGACTTCATTGAAGGTTTTGTCGTAGTTCAAGAAAGCTTCATAGGAAAGATCCAGGAAGGTAGAACGTTCTTCGTAAACAGCTGCCCCTCTTTCGATGAAAACGCTATCGGCTATTTCTACTTCTGGAGACTCGAGTTGTGCATTGGCTGCTGTGTTGGCATATTTACCATCTCCATACCAAACGAGCGGGGAGAAAACTTTGCTATCGACATTCGCATAATTGTAATTGAAGCGATTGGTAAGTGACAGGTTTTCATTGAATTCGTAAATAAATTCTTCTTTTCCAACGAATTTATTGGCAGTGCTCCAATTGTATTGATTCATCATTTGGGCAATCGGATTGATGATATCGCTGACTTCTTCCATGTAGGAGAAAGTTCCTGGGCTGCTGTAAACAGGTTCATTGGGGAAAGCGTTGATGGTGTTGTAAAGTACGGAGCCAATGCCATTCTCAGGAAGTGTGCTTCGCATATCGGAAGAAAACAACAAAACCGAATTGAGTTTAAGTTTTTCAGACATATCGGTAGCAAAGTTGAGGCGGGCGTTATAGCGGCCAAAATTCGCTTTGTCAGCACCAACTATTCCTTCTTGGTTGAAATAACCTAAACCAATTGAATAACGCGTATTGAGGGTCCCCCCATTTAAAGAAAGGTTGTGGCTTTGAACAGGCGCAGAACTAAACACGGAGTCTTGCCAGTTGGTTCCTGTTCCAAGATTGGTATTGGCAAAAGGCATGGCTTGACCTCCAAATGCGAAAGCTTCGTTCTTAATGACTGCATATTCTTCGGCCGTAAGTAAGTCTAGTTTGCGAGCCGTCTGCTGTACGCCGTAATAACCATTGTATTCAATGCTTGGTTTGCGATTAATAGCCCCATTTTTGGTTTCGACGATAATGACGCCATTTGCAGCACGCACGCCGTAAATACCTGCTGTAGCGTCTTTTAGGACGTTAATGGACTTGATATCAGAAGGGTTGAGCGCGTTGAGACCTTCTGAGTCGTAGACGACGCCATCAACTAAGATCAATGGGTCGTTATCTCCGAAAGTAGATAGGCCGCGAATGCGAATATTTGACGAGCCACCCGGAGATCCAGAGTTACTTGAAACTGTGACACCTGAAACTTGACCTTGTAGGGCTTGGTCCATACGGGTCATGTTCATTTTTTCGATGTCCTCGCCTTTTACTTTCGATGTTGCCCCTGTAAGTTCTTTTGATTTGGCGGTGCCGTATCCTACAACAACAACGTCTTTGGTATCTTGTGAAACCTCGAGCATGACGACTGTTAAGTTGGTCCTTCCTTGGACGGGCACCGTCTGTTTTTGATAACCCATGGCCGTGATGACTAGTGTATCTGTATTCAAGCTGCTCACTACAACTTGAAAAAGACCTTTCCCATCGGCAAGAAATGGTTTATTGGTGCTTTTGACAGTAATTTTTGCATAAGGAATGGCCTCAGAGCGCTCGTTCATGAC
>JBJTNX010000111.1:0-3413 GCA_046074325.1 Sphingomonadales bacterium | reverse complement strand
CTTGCAATTTCATCTGAGCGGGCAAATTTTCTCGAGTGGCGCAGACTCCATTTATTTATCTCAACAATTCGGATCTGCTTTCAAAGACTATGCTGCTGCACCTGTAAATGAGAATGGAACCTTCAATTTTGCAGGTCCCATTCCGGGTCCTGACTATTACTTATTGCGGATTGGACAAAACAACTTACATGTCGTCATTAGAGACACCTCAAAGATTCAAGTTTTTGGTGACGGCAGAAACCTAGGCCAATTTTGCAATTTTGTAAACTCCGAGGAGTCCAGACAAATGCACGAATATGTCGTCTTGACTTCCAATTGGAGACAAAAAGCTGACTCAGCGCTTGCAGCCATCAAAGCAGACCAAAGTCAAGAAGCGCGGATCAATGCTTACATGACTGACGCTTTTAGTCAGTACCAAACAGCCCTACAAAGTTTTGTCGGCATGTATCCCAATTCTGCTGCACTCATATTACCGCTCAGCGGAATTCAAATAGACCAAGACTTTACCGCTTACGAAAAACTCATTGTTCCTTTATACCAAAGTTTTCCGCAGAGTGCTATTGTCCAAAATTTATACGGCATTTACAACAATAAAAAACAACAAATAGAGGCGGCAAATCCTTTTGCCAGAGGAAAACAAGTACCGGACTTCACAGAACTACGGACCGACGGTAAAAAATCCATGAAATTATCAGACTTAAGTGGGCAAGTTGTCTTGCTAGACTTCTGGGCTTCGTGGTGCGGTCCGTGCAGGGCTGAAAATCCAAATGTGGTCAAAAATTACCAAAAATACAAAGACGCAGGTTTTACCGTCATGAGTGTTTCTCTCGATTCTAACAAAGACAAATGGCTTGCCGCTATACAAGCAGACCAACTGAACTGGCCCAATCACGTCAGTGACCTCGGCGGTTGGAATAGCAAGGTAGCCAAACTTTATGGCGTGCAATCCATACCCTTTACCGTACTCATTGACAAAGACGGCAAAGTCATTGCAACCAACCTCAGAGGTGCAGCGCTCGAACAAACTTTGCAGCAAATTTTTGGTTTTTAATGAGCCACTCTGGAAAATATCACTATTTTGTTTCGGACCTCCATTTAGGTGCCCCAAATCAGGCAGTTAGCAAAATGCGCGAACGCGCGTTTATTGCCTGGCTCGATCACATTGCGGCTTCTGCAAAAGCCATTTACCTCATGGGAGATATTTTTGATTTCTGGTTCGAATACAAAACCGTCATACCAAAAGGATACACCCGGTTGTTTGGGAAACTCGCTGAACTCTCGGATAAGGGAATCGAATTACACTTTTTTAAAGGAAATCACGACATGTGGGTCAAGGATTACTTTGAAAATGAACTCGGTATTCAAATTCACGCCAATGAATACACATTTGTTGCTAACGGTAAATCATTCTACCTGCACCATGGTGATGGCTTGGGACCTGGAGACTACAAATATAAATTACTCAAACGCTTTTTCAGAAGCGGGCTTTGTCAATGGTTGTTTGCAAGATTACATCCTAATTTTGGCATTGGCCTAGCATCTGTACTATCTTTGAGGAGCCGAGCCAAGGGCGGTAAAAAGGATGCCATCTATTCAGGCCCCACTAACGAATGGCTATTTCATTATGTGCAAGAATATGCCCGTCATACGCCTCACGACTATTTTATTTTTGGGCACAGACACTTACCACTTTACCTGAAATCAGATCAAGCACTTTATATCAATACAGGAGACTGGCTTCGGTATTTTACTTTTGCGCGTTTCGATGGCGAAAACTTAGAATTGTTACAATGGCAAAACAATACCATTTGCAATTATGAAATCAAGTAAAATCATTGGTTACTGGCCAACAGTTCACTTAGCCCATTTGCCCCAAGTAGCCAAAGAAATCTGGACCCACCTACCCCAACCATGCCTCGTTGGCCTTCAAGCCGAAATGGGATCTGGTAAAACAACACTTGTCAAGACTTTATTAGCGGAAGCTCAAATTGACCACTTCGAAGGTTCACCTACATTTTCAATTGTTCAGTCTTACCTGTCACCAAATAAAGGACCCATTTATCACCTCGATTGTTATCGAATAGAAGGTGCTGAAGAAATACCAAACCTCGGTCTTGAAGAACTCCTTGACGAAAATGCCTACTTTTTTATAGAGTGGCCACAAAATATTACGGAAATCCTTCCTAATCAGCACTATTGGCTGTATATTCGTTCAAATGCCGACCAAAGTCGGGAAATCACCCTATGCCATGACCACTGATCCACACTTGCTCAAAACCCTGATCCAACAAGGAGCACTTTTGCCCAAAGAAGATCTGCTCGAAGTTCGTCGTAAAAAAGGTAAACTCCTGATTGGCATTCCCAAAGAAACCTCATTTCAGGAACGCAGGGTTGCCCTTGTCCCTGAAGCCGTAGGACTATTGGTAGCCAATGGCCACGAAGTGCTCGTCGAGAGCAAAGCCGGAGAAGGTGCGCATTTCTCAGATAATGAATACAGCGAGGCTGGTGCACAAATTATTTACGACCAAAAGGGCGTTTACCAGTCAGATATCATTTTGAAAGTTGCCCCTCCATCAGAGCAAGAATTGGCACTCATGCCAGGCAACCAAACTTTCATTTCTGCTCTGCAACTTTCTACGCAACCCAAGGAAATCTTACAACAACTAAGCGCTAAAAAAATCACTGCCATTGCCTGGGACTACATCCGCGACGAAGAAGGCGTTTTCTCGATTGTTCGAACCATGAGCGAAATCGCAGGAACCACTTCTGTTTTGGTTGCCGGCGAATTACTCTCTTCGTTTTCAGAAGGCAAGGGGCTTATGCTGGGTGGCATTGCGGGGGTACAACCCACAGAAATTGTGGTATTAGGAGCTGGAACCGTTGGCGAATTTGCGACAAGAGCCGCACTTGGTTTAGGGGCTTCTGTTAAAATATTCGATAATTCGCTATCTAGACTGCGCCGCCTACAAAACGATTTAGGACAGCGGGTTTTTACCTCTGTGTTACAACCAAAAGTGCTCGCCAAAGCGGTCCGACGCGCAGACGTCGTCATTGGCGCATTGCGTTCCTCTATCGGACGTACACCTTGCGTAGTGAGCGAAGATATGATCGCACAAATGAAGCCAGGGTCTGTGGTACTCGATATCAGTATTGACCAAGGTGGCTGTTTTGAAACGTCGCGCATCACCAATCATAGCGAGCCTACTTTCGTTAAGCATGGCGTCACGCACTATTGTGTTCCGAATATAGCTTCGCGCGTTTCCCGTACTGCCTCATTTGCGCTTTCCAACACACTTTCGCCGTTGTTACTTGAAATGGGAGAAAGGGGTGGTGTGCCCGAACTCATTCGAACGCACGCTGGATTCAGAAACGGCGTTTATATGTTTAGGGGTATTCTAACAAATGAAGTATTG
>JBJTNX010000110.1:0-4398 GCA_046074325.1 Sphingomonadales bacterium | reverse complement strand
AAGCGCGCACAAGCCTCAAAAATGGGAAAGAACTTTTCTTCGCTGAGGTTTTCGTCGTTGATGTTAGAGCCGATTTGAATGCCCACATGCCCGATTGCTTTTGCGCGTTCGAGTTCTTGTATTGCGGCATCTGCATCTTGCATTGGAATGGTTGCCAAACCTATGTAGTTTTTTGGGTAGCGTATGACGAGGTCCGCAATATGATCATTTAAGAAGCGCGCGAGTTCTAAAGCATCAGCTGTTTTTGCCCAGTATGAGAACATGACCGGAATGGTGCAAACGACCTGAACTTGGGTATTGTAGGGCTTGTATTCTTCGATGCGCAATTGTTCGTCCCAACAATTCTCTACGATGCGCCTGAAAAATTGCCCACCTTGCATCATGTTCGTGCTGCCATCTGGGTTGGGCTCCAAATGGATAAACTTGCCGTAGCCAAACTTTTGCGTCCAATTTGGCATTGTTTTGGGCAAAATATGGCTGTGCATGTCGATTTTAAGCATGGGTGTTGATTTGGTTCACGAAGATACAAAAAAGCTTAAAGCGCTCGTGTCATGATGTAGTCGTCCATGACAAAGCCGTTCCCGATGTCAAATACGGCTTCTTGGTCTATTTGAAAGCCCATTCGTAGGTAAAAATCTTTGGCTTTGTTGGCTTTGTTGACTTGTAAGTACAGTTGTGAGGCGTTAGTAGCTTTGGCTCTTTCGATGGCTTTATCGATGAGTAGCCGTCCGGCGCCTTGACCGTGCAACGATGGCAGCACATATAACTTATTGATTTTGATTTTGATCGATTTTTTGACTTTTACCCATTCGAGTGCCATAAAGCCGCTGTCTGTGCCAGCTGATTCTATAATATAAAATTCATGACCTTCTTCTTGTTGTTGAAGGAGTGTTTTGGTGCTGTACATCCAGTCAAGCATGAATTCAATTTGCGCTGCACTGATGATTGTTGCGTAAGTGCTTGGCCAAATTGCTCGGGCCAACGCCTCGAGAATAGGCAGTTCTGCTGCTCGCGCCAAACGGATTCTCATGCTAGTTTTTAATGAAGGGTGCTTGCTGGATGCGTCCATTTTGATGTAAGCGCACAAAGTACTGACCTGCAGGTAGGTCCTGGACAGTCATTTTGCCGTTTTCGATGGCAACCCAATAGCGTTTTCCGTCAAGGCCAATGATTTCAGCAAAATCTGGAAGTTCTACAATGGTAAAGTGCAGGTAATTTTGTACCGGATTGGGGTAAACAGACCATTCAAGGATGGCTGATCCGGGTAAAACGCCAAGTGTCTGAACGGCCAATTGTACTGCCGCGTAGGCATTGATTTTACCTGCTCCCCATAGAGGACTGCCTTCCGCAGGAATTTGCCCGGTGTAGTTGTCTTGGCGGGCTGTTTCCATAATAATTTGCTTGACCTGCGCCGCTGACAAATAAGGATTGGCTTCGAGCATCAGTGCCACCACGCCCGCCACCATTGGCGAGGCCATTGATGTGCCTGAGAATTTCGCGTAGCGGTAATTGGTGTTATTGAAAACAGTTGTGGCAACGCTGCTGTAGTTGCCATCTGTAAAAGAGGAAATAGCCGAAGCAATGGCAACGCCCGGTGCTGCAATATCAGGTTTCATGGTGCCGTCGTAGCGTGGGCCTTTGCTCGAGAACGAGGCGAGTGCGCCGCCAACTAAAGAGCCAGAATTGGTGGCGTATTGGGTAGCATAGGCAGCCACACTAATGACATCGTCGGCACAAGAGGGTTCAGAAATACCATTTTGGTTGTCGCCGGAGCTAGTGCCGGAGCCGGCCGCCAAAAAGGCCATACCCCAGTTGCCAACATTTGAAGTGAGTTCTGTTACATTCCAATAATGAACGGTTCCGCTTGTGGCGGTTGATTGCAACTGGACACGCAAACTGGTATTTGTATTTTTAACCCTAAGTCGCATTTGTGGCTTGCCATTGAGCGGATGTGCTGCATCGGCAGAGATATTGTAGAATATGGTATCCTGATTGACCACTAAAAAAGTATCGATATAGGTATTTGTAGTGGCAGTACTATACAGAGGGCTTTCGGCGAGTGGAACGTTAGCGCTATTGGTTACAATGATGCCGTTGGAAAAACTTTGGTTGGGTTCTCCCCAGGCATGAATACTTTGGCCCCACATATTTGCATTTGCGGCGTAATCGTAGAACTCAATTCTCGATTTGAGTACATCGTTGTTGAATGTCTTTTTGAGGTGAAAATTGACATTGCCGTTGTTGCCACCCGAATTCACAAAAACGACGCCCAGGTTACTAAAGGCAGTAATGGCTTGGCTGAGTAGCGACGTGCCGTCGAGGGTGCCAAAATGATAAAGCCCCCAGCTCATGTTGATCACGAGGCGTTTGTCTGCAGCAAGTGCTTTTTGGTACATCCATTGCCAGGCATCGAGCACGGCGCCTTCGTCGATCAGAAAGGTCACGAATAAAAATTGCGCGCCAAAGGCAACTCCGCGGTAAGGTGTGTCTGCACCAGCGCCACCGGCAATGCCTGCGACGTGGGTACCGTGGGTACCGTAGCTGTAGATGTTGGCGGTATCACTGCCGGCTGCAAGCAAACTTGGTGTGTCGGTGTATTCGGTACCATAGCTGTAGCCATTGGGAGCTGGTCCGCTGGTTTTGAATTGGTCCCAGGCGGCGTAAATGCGGTGCTGTTGAAGGAGGGTGTCGTAGAAAACAGGGTGGGTGTAATCAAAGCCCCAGTCGGTGACGCCAATCAGGACGTCTTGACCGTTGTAACCTTGAGGCAGGCCAATACCAGCGTGAACAGAATCTGCATGCAGATCGAGGATGGCTTTATCTAAGTTTGGATTGATTTTGCCTGCGATTTCAAGGTAGTCAAGGCCTTTGAGCGTTGCTAGTGTTGAAAGTTTTTGAAGCGGTACTTTTAATGAGAGCAGACCGCCAATAGGTTTATTAAACAAAATACGCTGCCATTGCAGTTCTTCGGGTTTGAAAGCTGCGGAGCAGCGACCCAACATGGAAAGATACCAACGGCCATCGAGGTTATAAATAGGGTAGGCGGCTTCGAGTTGCTTTGAAACAACACCATTACTGCGCAGCAATGCGTTTTGAATTTGTTCGAGTTGTTGCCGATCTGATTGGCTCATGAGCGGAGCCGCAGCAATGGTTTGGCAGAGCCAACCACAATAAAGCACACAGATAAGAAGCAATACGCGCATCCTCAAATATACGCAATATTCTTTTTTCAGCGCGTAGAGAAGAGCTCCTTTTTGGCCCTTCTGACCTTTTTTAAATCTTGGTAATGGTCGTCGGCAGCTCGTTTACCGATTGTGCAAATCAAAACACTGTGCAATCCTTGTTTTTCGAGCTCGAGTAGCTCATCCAAGGCAATAGGATCAAAGCCTTCCATTGGGGTGGCATCGAGTTGCAGCAGCGCACAGGCGGTCAGTAATTGTCCGAGCGCGATGTAAGCCTGTTTGTCGTTCCACGTTTTGATCGTGTCGGCGTCCTTTGCACCAATAGCAGTGTGAAGATGTGCCCTGAATCCCTTGATTTGTTCTTCTTGTTGAGATCTTGTGTCGCGCATGTTATTGGCATGTGCATCTAGAAAGGCGGTGTCTAAATCGGTTTTTGTACAAAGCACCAAAACGCCGCCTGCATCTACGATTTGTTGTTGCTTCCAAGCGATGTTTTTGGTTTGCTCGCGTAGCGTTTCATCTTCAAGCCAGATAAAGTGCAAAGGCTGCAAACCATAACTGCTGGGCGTGAGTTGTAAGACCGTTTCAAGGATTTCTTTGTCATCTTCGCTGAGTTTGAAACCAGGGTCATATTTCTTAACGGCATAGCGCCATTGGAGGGCATCAAGGAGTTCCTTTTTCATATTGTTTAGTTCATTGGTACTTCAATGACAAGAATTTTTGCGTTTTGTTTGCAGTTGATCTCTACTTTTTCGGTCTGAGAAATGCCGATGGCATCTCGCTTTTTGAGTTGTTGATCGCCAATTTGAATTTCACCTTCAACCACCATGATATAAACACCATTACCTGAACTTTGAATGGTATAGGATGTTTGTGTATCTGCAGTAAAGTCACCCATAGAAATCCAGGCGTCTTGATGAATCCAAGTGGCTACACCGCTATTTTCAGGTCCGACAAGTGTGGAAAAGGCGCCGTTCTGAAGTTCGTATTTTCGCTGGGCATAGCGCGGTTCTACTTGTTTGCGATTCGGGAAGATCCAAATTTGAAACAAATTGACAGCTTGATTTGGATTGGGGTTGAATTCACTGTGGTAGATACCGGTACCTGCAGACATCACCTGGACTTCACCTGCTTCTATGATTTCACTAAAACCCATGCTGTCTTGGTGCTTGAGTGCGCCAGATAACGGTATGGTGATGATTTCCATGTTGTCGTG
>JBJTNX010000109.1:0-5870 GCA_046074325.1 Sphingomonadales bacterium | reverse complement strand
AAACTTGGTAAAATAGGGAATTGGTAAATGATTTTGTTCGTGACGCGATTTACATAGAAAATGTTGTTGCGGTTGTATACGTTAGTGATACCCGCCACCAATTCAAGGTTATTTTTCTTCGGTGTAACAATTGTATGCTTTACAGTGATGTCAAGTCTGTGGTAATAAGGAAGCCTTTGAGAATTAAAGCTACCTAAAATTGTGGCAATGTTGTTCGGATTGTTGGTCACGTAGTCGGTGGTGAGTCCTTCGCTAAATGTTTCTTGTTGATAGTAGCCGGCTGTTGGTGTAAAAGGTAAGCCAGATCCTAAATTCCAACGTACATTGAGTTCTGTTTTCTTATTTTTTCCAAAAGCGTAGGAGCCTACAAGATTGATGTTGTGACGGCGGTCAAATACTGGGAAATAGGTGTTGAAACCGTCCCAACGTGTGTTGTGGCCTAAGGAATATACTGCCCACAAGAAAACACGTTCTTTGCTGTATTTAATGAGGGCGTCAACACCGTAAGATTGCCCTGATTCAATAATAAAATCCTTTTTAAAGACGTCGTCAATGAGTTCAAATTGTGCGATGTCAGAGTAGAGTTTATTCTGATTGATGTTGCTGAGTTGGTCAAAATATTTGTAGTAGGCTTCTATATTGACATTCCAGTACTTATTGATATCGTATTCAAAACCTGCGATTGCATGCCACGCGTATTGCAAACCATTTTTAATACTAGATACCTGTTGGAATTCATTGATAAATTGGTCCTGAACATTAGTAGGTGCAGACAACAAGCCATTGAAGAGATTCACCACGTCTTTATCCGATGACGCGGAGGTGAAGTTTTGGGAGAAGCGACCTCCTGAAAATTTAAAGCGCAGTTTGTCGGTAGCGTTGTATTTGGCACCAATTCGAGGTTCTATTGAAACCGTATTTAAAGATGCGTAAAGTTGCATACGCAAACCACCTTGGTAAACCCAACGTGGGGTCACCAAGCGGTAATTGATATAAGTTCCAATTTCTGTAGTGAAATTGCTTGCCTCGATTTTTCTATCTAGTTCGTTGAAGGTGATGAATTGTGTATTGAAACCAGATAGATTGAAGCCATAATTGAGTTCACTTTCATTTTTTTGGAAGAAGGTGAAATCAAAACCCAAATCAAAGCCGCCAATTTTGGAATAGCGCGGTTCTTGGCCGATTTCACCAAAGGTTGTTTCATAATTGCTGCCATTAACGTGCCCACGAATAAAAATTGGGGAGCTGCTCGGAACAAGGGTAAAGTTCAATCCTCCTCCGGCGGCATTCCAATCGAGGTCAGCAACACTGTAATTGACGGAGTCTTGGTTGGAGAAACCGAAAACACTGACCTTTGAACCACCCTCTCCGTTAAAAGTGATTTTGCCATATAGATCGGTAAAATTAAACGGAAGTCCGTTTCCATCGTTGACAGTTGGGTACAAGGATTTGCTGGTGTAGTCCAGTAAAGAGTGTTTTCCGGTGAGCATATACGAGCCGCTGGCTAAGCCATCTTTGCCTTTTTTACCAAGTGGGCCTTCGATGACAGCTTTGCTCATGAAAGGGGAAGCGGAAACCTTCCCAGAAAATTTACTGCGGTTACCGTCGCGGTAGGTGATATCCATTACTGAAGATATTCTGCCACCATATTTGGATTCAAAACCTCCAGTGTAGATATCAACAGACTTGACAAGTTCTGTTTCGAAAATAGAATAAAATCCAATGGAGTGAAATGGGTTGTAGATGGTCATGCCATCGAGAAGGGTTTTGTTTTGAATGGGCGTACCACCGCGCACATAAAGCTGACCGCCTTGGTCTCCAGTTGTAATTACACCGGGTGTAACGCTCAGCGCACCGGTTATATCGCTTTCGGCACCATACATTGGAATGCGTTCAACTGCTTGCTTGTCCATTTTAACTTCGGACATTCCAATTTGTTGCTTTTTGGCTTTCGCTTCATTACTGACCCGGACGTCTTGAACGTTAAGCGTATTTGGATTGAGGTTCCAAGAGCCGATGTCGTAGATTTTTTTGCCAGCAGTCATGTCTACATTGAGAAAGGTGCGCTCGTATTTTCCCTTTTCAACCTTTAAAATATAGTTGCCAGCGGTGAGTTTAGGGATAGAGAAAAATCCGGAAAGATTTGAGTAGGCAACGGCAATTGGGGTGCTGTCTTGTTTTAAAAGTTTGATGCGCTCATCTGAAATGGGTTCACCATTTGAAGCATCGTGCAAAAATCCACGAATGGTGTAATCCTGCGCAAAGGTTGCGATGCTGAGCAGCAGAAAAAAAGGAAGAAGTAATAGTTTGTACATGAATCTAGATAAGAGTTCCCGAAGATAATGAATTGTTTTGATTTTTGTGTGCGCTTAACGCTGAATCAATAACTGAGAAACGAGTTCATTTATTTGAAGAAAATAGGCGCCATTAGGAAGCTCTTTGAGCAGAATGATTTTGTGGTCTGCATTCAAAGCACCAACCTGCATGACTTGCCCTTGTAGGTTTACAATGGAATATTTAGCGTCTGGCTCAGCTATACCTTTGATTACAATTAAATCACTCGCTGGATTTGGATAAACTTGCACTACGCTTTGGTCTTCGTCAATGTTAACAATATTATTGCTGTATTGACATCCGTAAGTATAATAGACCAATAATTGATAGACGCCAGCGAAGTTTTCTGTTACGAGGATTGTATCGTTGGTTTCACCATTTATCGGCACGCCATTTAAAAACCATTGATAGGCAATTCCCTGGCTGTTGGTGCTCAGGATAGTACCGTTTTGACTAATCGAGACATCAGGTTGCATTGCAGGACACGTACTGTTCAAATCAATACCATTGATCGGGTAGTCAATAAATGCTTCATAGCCTTCACATGAGGTGTTCAGAAAATAGCTCAGCCAAGACGTTATTTGCTGATACATTAAGCCTTGTTGTTCGGTGCGACTCAGGCTGATACCAGTAGAGCTCGTACTTTCACCGAAATCACAATTGAAATTGGTATTTGCAAAATAGCAATGCCCTCCACCTATGATGTTGGCAAATGATTTGCAGTCATGCGGGATGACCTCAAAAATCGGAACGTGGTGCTGATTGGGTGGCGTAACGCCATCGTTACTACCGGATAAAATTAAGGAAGGTAAATTTAAATTGGACGCCGCAGCAATTGCACTCGGATTTGTTTCAGCGGGTGCCAAGCCGACATAGCAATCAAAGATTGTACTTTGACTCGCCGCCAATACAGCGGCGCCACCGCCCATGGAATGCCCCATTGCACAGGCATAATCGGAAATCTTGGTATAAAAAATACTCGAGCTATTTTGGCCTAGTTCACTTAATTTTTGACCCACAAGCGCAATGTCTTTACCAAAGTTATCATGACTAGGTGCCGGAAACAAACTGCTTTCAGTTCGAGGCAATGCAATGACATAACCTGAAGGCACCAAATAATTCCAGATATTTGAATAGGCATCCCAATTCATGGCAAATCCATGTCCGAATACAATAATTGGCCACTGGCCGTTGGCGACGCTTACGTTTTCACCGGCTGTTGGCGCAGGATAATATATTTCTGTTTGTATTTGTCTGCCTGGCCCACCCCCGCTACCAAAACCACCTGTTCGCAAAGGGTCATTGAATGTGATGGTCGTATGGCCAATAGTTAAATTTTGACCAATACTCTGATTAATGGAGAGTAACGAGAGAAGGATGAAAATAAAGCGCATATTCAAATGTAGGGTTTATCTTACATCTAACAATTAGAATCTCAATTAGTTGAACAACCTGTAAAGCATGTTAGGGCTTATTGGCTGCGGTCTAAGTTGCGGTATTGAATGGCTTCGCTGATATGTTGGGTTTCAATGTTTACTGCTGCATCGAGGTCTGCGATCGTCCTTGCCACTTTGAGAATCCGCTCGTAGGCTCTAGCAGAGAGACCGAGTCTTTTCATGGCAGTTTGTAAGATGTCTTGACTAGCTTGTTGCAGTTGACAGAATTGTTCCACTTGTTTTCGGCTCATGTGGGCATTGGCATAGGTGCCTTGTTGTTGGGCGTATCTTGCTTGTTGAATTTGCCGTGCAGCGAGAATGCGCAGTCGAATATCTTGGCTGCTCTCTGTAGGTTTTTGCTGTTGGAGTTCATTGTACTTAACGGGGCTTACCTCGATATGCATGTCGATACGGTCAAGTAAGGGACCAGAAACCCTTTGGTGATAGCGCTGCACCGCATTTGGATGGCAACCACAAGACTTTTCGGGATGATTCAAAAATCCGCAGGGGCAGGGGTTCATTGCGGCAACCAACATGAAATTAGCCGGATAGTCAATAGAGAACCGCGCTCTTGAAATATTGACGGAGCGGTCTTCGAGTGGCTGCCGCAATACTTCGAGGACGTGCCTTTTGTATTCTGGGAGTTCGTCCAAAAATAAAACGCCGTTATGCGCCAAGGAAATCTCGCCGGGCTGAGGGTAATTTCCACCTCCGATAAGCCCTATATCAGAAATGGTGTGGTGCGGTTTGCGAAAAGGTCTTTGACAAACGATGCCAGAGGCGCGTTTTTTTCCTGCAACGCTGTGAATCTTGGTTGTTTCAAGCGCTTCTTCAAGCGTCATTGGTGGCAAAATGGTGGGTAATCTCTTGGCTAGCATGGATTTTCCAGCGCCTGGAGGACCTACGAGTATCAGGTTGTGTGCGCCAGCTGCCGCAATTTCAAAGGCCCGTTTGACGTGCATTTGACCTCTCACATCGGCAAAATCTAAAGTGTTTTGGGTACTGAGTGCCTCAAATGCTTCTGGACCTATGGTTGGGGTGGCTTGAATGGTGTTTTGGCCATTGAGTAGAGATAATACTTCTTGTATATTTCTTACTCCGTATATTTCAAGACCGCTGACAATGGCTGCTTCATTGGCATTTTCAGCTGGTACGATAAGACCTTTGAAGCCTTCAGCTTTGGCTTGTAAAGCAATGGCCAAAACGCCTTTTGTTCTTTGGATGCTTCCATCGAGAGAAAGTTCGCCGAGCAAAAGGAGTTCTTCCAAACGCTGCGCTTTGACCTGATTGGTAACCGCTAGTATGCCAATTGCTATTGGAAGATCAAAAACTGATCCCTCTTTACGGATGTCGGCGGGTGATAAATTGATCGTGACTTCCTTGCCTGGAAAATGAAGCTTATTATTGCGAAAGGCCGCTTTGATGCGTTGGTGGCTTTCGCGAACAGCGATATCGGGTAGCCCGACTAAATGAAAGTTGATACCGATTTCAATATTGACCTCAACCTGAATGATCGTTGCACTGATGCCAAATACAGCGCTGGAGTACGTTTTTATGAACATGAACCTTGTTTTGTTCAAAGTTCAAAAGAGCTTGGCTAAGCTTCTTCAGTAGATTTACTGATTGGATATAGTTTCTTGTAGTTTATATTTATTCTATCCGTATTTTTTGTCCAAATTGCCCATCAATTGTTAATATGTAAAATCCATCGACGGCATTGCCAAGATCAATCGAAAGTACTTCATTTTCAGCAATTGCTTTGAAAATCATTTCACCGACCAAATTAAAAATTTGGATGACGCTTCCATTTGATAGCTTTTCGACCTGAAATGATCCATTGTTTGGATTTGGATATAACAAAAAGGGTGTTGATTCTTGATTTTGAACTTTGCTTGTTACGCATTCACCGGTATAATAGGAACTGACACCAAAGTAGAAAGTAGCGACACAAAAATTTGTGTAAGTTACAGAATCACAGCCGCATACTGGTTCATATACAGTAGCACAACAGATCTGAGGATCGAGTAAATTTGTGTCTATACAATTAAGAAATACTACTGTATCTTGCAAACATGCACTGTTGCATTCGTAAGAAGAACT